>CAZMHC010000002.1:111611-125571 GCA_964565955.1 uncultured Occallatibacter sp. | reverse complement strand
CAGGCGCCGGTCTTTCAGGTCAGCGATGCCGAATTCAGCGGATACGAATTTATAGACGCGCTTACTCATCATAGTTGGCAAATACCGCGAGGGGCGCTTAATGGCAGTCCGTGTAGGAGGTATCCCCACTGCGTTGCGTTGTGCAGTTGGTCTGCAATCGATTCGCGTTCGGATTGGGGACAGGCTGATATACCGGCATTGGTATCTGAACTGGCGGCGTGAGGGCGCGGAACATCAACCAAGTCTGAATCATCTGCTGGCGCCGGGCAGCCTTGTCTGCCGCCGTTTGCGCGCGCTGTTGAGCCTCAAGATCAGCTTGCGATGGTGTGAAAAGGGTAGGTGCGGCTGCAACCTGTTTTGCCTGTTCGCTTTGTAAGTGAGTATTATCCGCAGTGAGCCGGGCATTTTCCTCTTTTAGGAGGCTGATAAACTCGCCGAGTTCGACCGCGCGCACCGCGACATAGCCTGCTGATAGCGCCTGTTTCGTACTATTCACCTCTACAAATTCCAGTTCATTCTTCGGATTGTGCATGAGAACCACCGCACCACCGCCGGTGGCGGGGTTCACTAGCATAATTGAGTAGTTCGCGTAGCTTGGCGGCTGTGGTGTTTGGGCGGCGGGGGTTTGCACTTGAGGGGCGGGAGGAACCGTATTGACCGACGGCGAGATTCCTGAACGGTTTGAATCCGACGTTTGCGAATAAGCGATCGGGGAAAGCAGGAGAGACAGGACAGCCATCCTAGTGAAACGCATAGAATCCTCCAGCGGTTGACAATACCATAATATTCAATTCGGCGGGCAGGTGGGCGGGTTGCCCTGATCTCATAAATAGTTTATCAAGTTGAGGATGCCCCCGAGCCTGTCCTGAGCTTGCCGAAGAATCCCTAGCTTTTGGGGACCGGGGGAAGAGGAGTCGAACTGCCGGTAGTGCAATCACTCGGGCAGTTGCCGATTACTCTCGCCTCTCACGCGCCATAGGGATACTCCAATTGTGAATCCGAGGACAGCGTAGTGTGAGTCTTCCATCCCCGGTCCCCACAAGCAAGGGATCCTTCGGCAAGCTCAGGACAGGCTCGGGGGCACCCGCAGCGTGGCTTGTGACTCTCTCCTGGAGCGGGGCTACTCGCCCAGTTCGCCGATGATAAGCTAAACCATGGGCGAGCCGCCAAGGCGGGCCGTCTGCGCGCCCGCAACCCATTTGTTTTGAAAGCCTCCGCATGGACGCTCGCTTCCTCAGAAACTTCGCCATCATCGCCCACATCGACCACGGCAAGTCGACGCTGAGCGACCGTCTGCTGGAGTTTACCGGCTCGGTGACGGGGCGCGAGATGCAGGCGCAGATACTCGACGCGATGGACCTGGAGCGTGAGCGGGGCATCACCATCAAGGCCCATGCGGTGCGCATGATGTACAAGGCGCACGACGGCAACACGTATCAGCTCAATCTGATCGACACGCCCGGCCATGTCGACTTCAGTTACGAAGTCTCGCGCTCGCTGGCCTCGTGCGAGGGCGCTCTGCTGGTGGTGGACGCCAGCCAGGGCGTGGAGGCGCAGACGCTGGCCAACGCTTATCTGGCCATCAATCACGGCCTGGAGATCATTCCGGTCATCAACAAGATCGATCTTCCCTCGGCGGACATTGTGCGCACGCAAGAGGCGATCGAGAAGGCCGTTGGCCTGGACGCCACCGATGCGATTCCGGTGAGCGCGAAGACCGGCGTGGGCATCGACGAAGTGCTGGAAGCCATTGTGCATCGGCTCCCCCCCCCAACCGGAGATCCAGACGCTCCGCTCCAAGCATTGGTCTTCGACTCCTGGTTCGACGCTTATCGCGGGGTGATTGTGCTGGTGCGCGTGATGCAGGGAACGCTGCGCAAAGGGCGGCGGATACGCTTCATGTCCAACGGCAAGTGCTACGACGTGGACTCAATGGGCGTACTCATGCCCAAGCCGGTGGAGATTGCCGAGTTGAAGGCCGGCGAGGTGGGCTTCTTTGCGGCGACAATCAAGAACGTTGCCGACACCAAGATCGGCGACACGGTCACCGAGGATGCGCGGCCCGCTGGCGAGCAGTTGCCGGGCTTTGAAGAACTGAAGCCGATGGTCTTCAGCGGACTTTATACGGTGGACTCGCACGAGCATACGCTGCTGCGCGACGCTCTGGAAAAGCTGCGGCTGAACGACGCATCGTTCTTCTTCGAGCCGGAGAGTTCGGCAGCCTTGGGCTTCGGCTTCCGCTGCGGCTTTCTGGGCCTGCTGCACATGGAGATCATCCAGGAGCGGCTGGAGCGGGAGTACGAGCTGGACCTGATTACCACCGCGCCCGGGGTGCGCTACCACATCACGCTGACCGACGGCAGCGTGGTGGAAGTGGACAATCCCTCGCGCTGGCCGGAACCGACAAACATCGACGAGATTCGCGAGCCGGTGATTACTGCCAAGATACTTACCAACGAGGAGTACGTGGGAGGCATCTTCAAGCTGGTGGAAGAAAAGCGCGGCAAGCAGTTGAACTTTGAATATGTGACCGGCACACGGGTGCTGCTCACCTATGAGTTGCCGCTGAACGAGATTGTGCTCGACTTCTACGACCGGCTCAAGTCGATCTCGCGCGGCTACGCATCGCTGGACTATCAGTTAGCCGGGGAGTGGGCCTCGCCGATGGTGAAGATGGACATACTGGTCTCCGGCGAGCCGGTGGATGCGCTTTCGATCGTCGTTCACCGTGACTTTGCCTACGAGCGCGGCAAGGCGCTGGTGGCGAAGATGCGCGAACTGATTCCGCGGCAGCAGTTCGAGGTGGCGATTCAGGCGGCCATCGGGGCCAAGATCATCGCCCGCGAGACGGTGGCGGCGCTGCGCAAGAACGTGCTGGCGAAGTGCTACGGCGGCGACATCAGCCGCAAGCGGAAGTTGTTGGAAAAGCAAAAGGAAGGCAAGAAGCGGATGAAGCGAATCGGCAAGGTGGATATTCCGCAGGAGGCGTTCCTGGCGGTGTTGCGGATCGGGGAAGATTCGCAGAAGTGACCTGGATTCGGGGAGTACAAGATACTTTAGTCACATTATTTTCATCTTCATCTGTGCAAAACCGCTCAGATGCGGGTTGCAGCTCCGGCACATTCTGGCGACTGGTTGCGGCAGCGGAGCTTCTCGATCCCTATTGATAAATAAGGACTTGCTTCGCCTATCAGAATCAAGCGACAGTTGGCAAGGCAAAAAAGCTGCGGAAAAGCGAGGAAACGAGAGAAACGATCCACAATTTTTTCCACAATGCAGCCCGGATTGCCGCGTTGATCGGTTGAAATATTCACGACTGGCAGCAATCCCGATCCGATGCTCACTACAAGCACCGCGAGGTTGCGTACAATTTGCGGTTCGCATACTACATTTTTTGCAGAGTGAACAAACGCAAAGAACAACACCTGCGATGAGATATGGAATTCAGACCGGATTGCTTTGCGAGGCCTAGGCGCCGATCGTAAAATTGCGATACTACTCAAAAGTGTTCCAAGTGATGATTATCGGAAAGGGACGATGTGATTCTGCCGAAAGAAACTCAGCGCTGCCCACGGCAAGTCGGGGCTCTTTGCTTATGTTTTGTTGTCCTTCTTGGCATTGGATGTAGTGGTGGAAGTACTAGCGCTGGAGGCTCTGGCGGAGGAACTCCGCCACCCGCTAACGCTAAGGAGTGGACGTGGGTCGGGGGCAGCGACACAGTCAGCACCACCGCGAGCGTGTATGGCACCGAGGGCGTTCCAGCCCCTGGAAACAATCCCGAGGGGTGGGCCGGTGGGGGGTCAGCAATCGACAGCAGCGGTAATCTTTGGCTGTTCGGAGCCGGCGGATTCAATCTGCTTGGTACCCAATCGCAAAACACTCTGTGGGAGTACGTTCCGGCATCGAAAGAATGGACATGGGCAAGCGGATGCGGTCCTTCACCTTGCAACCAAGATGGCATCTACGGTACAGAAGGCACACCATCCGCGACCAACCTTCCGGGCGGGCGTGGCGCAGGCATCTCGTGGACTGACTCTAGCGGCAATCTCTGGCTCTTCGGTGGCCAGGGTTACGACTCAATGGGGCAAGCCTATTACCTGAATGATCTGTGGGAATACGCTCCCGCGACGAAACAATGGACTTGGGTAAGCGGAAGCAATTTGGTTCTCGGAAAAGCGAATTATGGCACCCTCGGCGTGGCAGCGCCGACCAATGTTCCCGGCGCCCGCAGTAATGCGGTCTCGTGGAAAGACAACAGCGGCAACTTTTGGCTATTCGGAGGCCAAGGGCTCGACGTCAATGGGGTCTTTGGCAGCTTCAACGATTTATGGGAGTTCAGCCCCTCCAGCAAAGAATGGACCTGGGTGAGCGGTGGCAGTGCGATCAATGCCAAAGGCGTCTACGGCACGGTAGGCGTGGCTTCCAGCGCGAACGTCCCCGGGGCGCGCGACAACGCGGTTTCCTGGGCCGATAGTAGCGGTAATCTCTGGCTTTTCGGGGGGCTTGGATACGATTCCGCAGGATCGGAAAATGATTTGAACGATCTGTGGGAGTTCAGCCCTTCGACGAAAGAATGGATATGGATCAGTGGTAGTAGCGCAGTAACAGGTGGACCCGGCGCTTGCGTGTCGGGAGTTTATGGAACAAGAGGGACAGGTGCAACCGCGAATGCGCCCGGCGGTCGCAACGCTGCCAATTCGTGGATCGACGCCAGCGGGAATCTGTGGCTTTTTGGCGGCTTGGGATGCGACGCAAGTGGAACGGCGGGATCTCTAAATGATCTGTGGGAGTTCAATACTTCGAGCAAAACCTGGACGTGGCAAAGCGGAAGCAATTCTGTTGGCCCTGCTCAGGGCGGGACAGGCGGGCCGTCTGGAACATACGGAACGCAGGGAACAGCAGCAGCATCGAATACGCCCGGAGGGCGTTCTGGATCGGTGTCTTGGGTCGATTCGAACGGGAATTTCTGGCTCTACGGAGGGTCTGGCCACGACTCGACTGGACAGTATGGGCTATTGAATGATCTATGGAGCTACGCCCCGTAGCGAAGGGTCTTTTTGCAGGCAACGGACCACACCGTGGCAAGAACGAAGCGTGGGATGCCACCGATTGGTCGGCCGAGTGGTCTAGACGATTGTGCGTTGTCGATAACAGGCCATACCGCGTTTCCACGCCCAACCCGATCGAAATGCTCGTTCAATTTGGCGCCACGTGAAAACCATTTCATTGTTTGACGAGCTGGTCCGGCGAAAAAATTGCGCTTTTCAGTTCGGCATGAATCCCCGGTGCGCTCGAATCTCCAACCGCAGTTCTTCCCGGAGCGCCTTGCTCTTCTTGAGGCGCTTGAAGAACTCTTCAAGGACACTGACCACAATCGCGTTGACGCTGACGCCTTCGGCTTCGGCCCATTCCTTGAGCTTGAGCCGGGCTTCACCGCCGACGTGGAGGAGCTGAGGATTGGAAAGCTCCATGCCGGCCTTGCGGGTCTGCATGATGTCAACCTTTTCGCGCTCAACATGGCTCAAAGCAAAAAGGACGATCCTGGCAAGATCGCCCTTTACGCGAGACTCTTCGGTGACTGCTTCGCGCAGGTCAATGGGGAGGCGCAACGTCATGCCCGGACGGCTGTCCGTCCACCTCTGCGATCATTTATTGTTAGCAGTATGAACAGCAGGAATCGACATCGCGTATTGACCCAGATTCACCTTCGGAAGAAGGGGCGACGCACCCGGCTCCTCATGCCCAAGGAACCTGTAGCAGCCAAATTGACTGAAATTGCACAATTGTCCTGCACAGTTCCTACACGGCACAAATCTATGGAGTTACGCTCATTTGAATCAGCACTTTACAGATTCATGTTCACCCGCTCAGGATGACAGTTCTTCGGCGAGATGTTTTCTCGAAAGCCGGAAACATAAAGCCCTGCTCGGACAATGCCCAAGCGCAGCTTTCCGATCCCTGCCCTCTGTTCATCCTTCCGAGAGCAGATTGGACTCTTCCGGCGCGCGCAGACGCACGATGCGCTCGATGGCGTAAGGCGCGACGCGCTGACTGGTGTGGTAATGGCGCACCTGCAACTCGCCGAGCAGACCGATGGCCAGCATCTGAATCCCGGCAACAATCAGAACTCCGCCGATGACGAACATTGGCCCATGCTGGTCCATCACGCTTCGGTGTGGATGGAATACCTTGATGCCGAGCAAAATTGCCGAAAGGAGGCTGCCGGAGATCATGCCCAGCGCACCGAGCAGCCCGAAGAAGTGCAGCGGGCGGCTCATGTACTTGAAAAGGAAGCGGATGGTCAGCAGGTCGAAGAAGACTCCGAAGGTGCGCCCAATGCCGTAGTGGCTCTTTCCCCGCTCGCGATGCAGGTTTTTGATGGGAATCTCGCAGATCGACGCGCCATACCAACTGGCCAGCGCGGGAATGAAGCGGTGCATCTCTCCGTAGAGCGGGATGTTCTGAATCACCTCGGCGCGGTAGGCCTTGAAGGTGGTGCCGAAGTCGTGAATCGCCACGCCGGAGAGTTTGGTCATCAGCCAGTTGGCGCAGCGCGAGGGAATGCGGCGCATGAAAAGGTTGTCGATGCGTTCCTTGCGCCAGCCGCTGACCACATCATAGCCCTCCTCGAGTTTTTCGAGGAACTTGGGAATATCGTTGGGATCGTGCTGCAAGTCGCCGTCCATGGCCAGGATGAACTCGCCCGAGGCATGGTCGAAACCGGCCGCCAGCGCCGAGGTCTGGCCGAAGTTGCGGCGCAGCTTCACCACCAGCACGCGGCTGTCCACCGCGACGATCTCTTCCATCAGCTTGAAGGTGCGATCGCTCGAACCGTCGTCCACCAGCACTATTTCAAAACTTTCGCCCACCTGCTCCATCACCGGCTTCAGGCGCGCGTACAGAACCGTGACGTTCTCCTCTTCGTTGTGAAACGGCACCACAATCGAAAACTTCGCCATATTGAGAGTATAGATGCGAACTAGCGAACGACGGTACATTTGTTCCGAGAAATGGCCCGTCGGTGCAAAAAGTAACGCGCAGAGCCTGGAGGCAAGTCGGCTATCCAGGGAATCGTCGCGGCTTATTTCCAGCCGAACAAAACCCTACCGCTCCAGCTCGTCGAGCATGGCCTGCATCTCGCTGAGGGCATGGCGATTGCCGCTGCGCGCGGCGCTGCTTAGGCCCGCCTTCAGCTTCTCGATGGCCTCCGCGGCGCGCCCCGCCGTGGCCAGCGTCTGCGCGGCCATGAAGTAGCCGGCCGTATAGTCCTGATCGTTGGCCAGCAGTGTATCGAATTCGGACAGCGCGGCATCCGTCTCGCCGCTCTTGGCCAGTTCCATGGCGATCCCGTAACGGGCAAAGCTGTTCTTGGGGTCCAGCGCCAGAATCTCTCGAAGTCCTGCAATCTTGTCCATGGTGCTCGCTTGCGGCTGCTCTCGGCCGCTGGGGGATTTGCGTAATTGGCCGCGATTGCCGACACTGGAAGTGGATGCCTCGCCGGCGCGGCCCCGCCAGCTTCATTGTAGCGGGCGGATGGCGCAACCGGAGGCGCATCGAACAATGGAGCACCGACCCATGAGTTCCAACCCGACCGGCCTCACCGCCCGCACCGTCGCCAGCACCCAGTCGGAGATGACTGAGATCGTTCTGCCCAACGACACCAACACCCTGGGCAGCCTTCTGGGCGGGCGGCTGATGCACTTCATCGACCTGACCGCCGCTATGGCCGCCTACCGCCATTCGCGCACCTATATCGTCACTGCGGCCATGGACCACATCGACTTCTTCCAGCCGGTCCACGTGGGCGACTTGCTGATCCTCAAGTCCAGCGTGAACCGGGCGTTTTCCACATCGCTGGAGGTGGGCGTGAAGGTATGGGTCGAGCATCCGCACACCGGCGATCTTTTGCACGTGGCCAGCGCTTACCTGGTTTTTGTGGCCATCGACAAGGAGGGCAACCGCGTCAAGGTTCCGCAACTTTGGCCGGAGACCGCCGACGAGCAGCGCCGCTTTGCCGATGCCTTGATTCGCCGCGAGCATCGCGAGGCCGAATCCGCCCGCCGCAAGAAGGCGCGGCTGGCCACCGCCGCGCTGTAAGATGACGCGCATGGCACCGTGTAAGCGGCGACGATTGAAGGGTACGGGCTTTAGCCCGTACATTGAGAGCAGGATTGGAGTCGGGCTTTAGCCCCTGAGGGAATCGAAGATGAGTGATCCATTGACATTAGGTTTAGCCTCGACTGCGGTGGGACTAGTCAACAGCACAATCAGCTTGTTCAAACAGGTCAATGATTCTGCGAAAAACTCAGATGATATTGACCTCAAGCGAGGACTGAGTGATCTGTATGGTCAAATTGTCGAGTTGAAAGCACAGATATTGGATTTGGTACAGGAGAACGCCGATCTGAATAAGCAACTTTCTGAACAAGCTAGCATGAAGTGGAATAGCAGGTTTGGATATTACTTTCAGGAAGGTGACCCAATTCCGTTTTGTCCGGCTTGCTGGGATCTCAACAAAAAGCTCATTCACCTACGCCCTGACTCCATGAGCAGACCACCATATCGGTATGACTGCAACGTATGCAGAAACACATATATGGAATCGGATTGATTTGCACTGCGATTTTCCCGTTGTTTCCCTCAGGGGCTAAAGCCCATTTTCTCTGTGCAGCTTATGTACGGGCTGAAGCCCGTACCCTTCAATGATATGGACGCCTAACCGACGCCTAACCCAAAAGGAGCAACAAACACATGGCGCATTCCCCTTCCATGCCTTCGCCCATCGCATTGCCGGGCGTTTCTAAAATCGTCGCCGTCGGTTCCGGCAAGGGCGGGGTGGGCAAGACCACTGTCGCCGTCAACCTGGCCATTGCGCTCTCCCGGCTCGGCCAGCGCGTGGGCCTCATCGACGCCGACGTTTACGGCCCCAACGTTCCACTGATGATGGGTTCAAGCCAGCAGCCGGCCGTCGGCCCCGGCAACGTCATCGTCCCCAACTTGACCCACGGCGTCAAAACCATCTCCATCGGCTACATCTCCCCCGGCGACAAGCCGCTGGTGATGCGCGGGCCGATGCTGCACCAGATCGTCCGCCAGTTTCTGCAACAAGTGGATTGGGGCGAGCTGGATTACCTGATCGTCGATCTGCCCCCGGGCACCGGCGATGTGGTCATTTCACTGGTGCAGACCGTGCCCGTGACCGGCGCGGTAGTCGTCTCCACGCCCAGCGACGTGGCCCTGCAGGATGCGCGCAAGGCGCTGGAGATGTTCGCCCAGGTCAACGTCGAGGTGCTGGGCATCGTCGAGAACATGAGCCACTTCACTTGCCCGCATTGCCAACAGGAGATCGACATCTTCTCCAAAGGCGGCGCCGAGCGCATGGCCAAGCAGTTCAACGTTCCCTTCCTGGGGTCCATCGAACTGGTGCCGGCCATCCGCGAGGGCGGCGATCGCGGCTTGCCCGTCACCCTGGCCGGACCCAAGAGCACTCAAGCGGCCGAGTTCTTTGAGGCGGCGCAAAAGCTGATGGAACGCGCCGAAGCCGCCGCGGCGGCCGCCAGCGACGTGATCGAGATCCGATAGGCAAAGGGGGACGCTGGGAAGGAACGCCGAGCGGCTGCATTCGCCTTCAATCATGCGCAATCAGCTTCAGCGCCACGGCTTTGGCCAGGGCGATTTTTTCAGCAGGCGAACTCCCCAGTAGCATCTGGATGACGATCACGTCTCCCTTGGCCTTCACGGCCAAGTTGGAGCCGAAAAAAATGGCGTCGGAGCCGATGCCCGCAACCGGCCGCGCATCCTTGAACTCTTGGCGGGCATGGGCGGCGTAATCGCCGAAACGAGGGCCGTCGCCCACGTGGACGATGATGCTGAACGATTTGAACGCGTGCCCGAATCGGCATGGATCGGTGGGACTGCGCTTGAGTTGCGCGCCCACGGCCGCCGCGACCTCGGCTTCCGATAGCTTGGCGCATACGTTCTGGGCATAGTCCGCCGCTGGAAACAACGACAGCGCGAAAACAAAAGCGCGGAAAAACATCTTGGAGATTTTCATGCCAACAGTTTAATCCCGCATTGTTGCCGTTCGATGAATTGCGCCGCGCGCCGTTCACACACGTTCGTATTGGGCTTCCTATGAATGCGCAAAAAAAGCGGGGATCGCTCCCCGCTTTCCTCTTCCATCCAGCTTTACCGCCAGTGTCCTTCGACCAGCACCCATCCCCCGTGTCGATGCACCCAGCGGTGCGCCACCCAACGCGCGCCGGGATGGGGCGGACGTTCCCAGCGGCCGGGCGTCCAGACGTAGTGGTCGCCTTCCCAGCGGTGATAGCCATCGATCCAGACAAAGCCCCGCTCGGGCGGAACGCCTCGTTCTTCCACGACGACGGGCGGCGGCCCGATGCGAATCACAACCTGCGCAAACGAGGCCGCGGGGAAAAGGGTGAGAGCGAGCAATACTGCGAGAGCAAACTTTTTCATGAAACGAATCCTCCTGATTTCTGGCTGACTCTGGAAGCGATCTGCGTTCCCGGCCAGTTGAACAATTGAACGCAAAAAAGCGAAATAAGTTGCGCTTCGGTTGCTGAATGCGGTTAAGCGGCCGGCGATTTCGCAGAAAGCGATTCAGCCGCCAGGTATGCGATCGAGATCGTCTGAACCGTGTGTGCGGACGTAGAAAAAGCGGGGTTTGCGCCCCGCTTCTTCTCTTGGTTAAAATCGCGATCTACCGCCAATGCCCTTCCTGCAACTCCCAATGATCGCCGCGGCGCCTCCAGCGGTGAGCGACCCAACGCTGGTGTTCCTGGGGCGGACGATCCCAGCGACCGGGGGTCCAGACGTAGTGGTCGCCTTCGTAGCGGTGATAGCCGGCGATCCACACATAACCCCGATCCGGTGGCCGGCCGCGATCTTCGTAAACGGGAGGCGGCGGCGCGATGCGGACCACAACCTGCGCAAACGATGCCGCGGGGCAAAGAGTGAGAGCGAACAATAGCGCGAGTGCAATCTTTTTTACCATGAATCGAATCCTCCAGGGATGGTTCGTTTCCGAAGCTTGTTGATGATTTCAACGTTGTGCGGCGAGAATAATTGCGGTCCCATTGGAAACCGCGCCCACGTTCGTTGTACCACTCCTTGATTTTCCATGGTGTACCGGATTGCTCAGGCGACGCTCTCAGCCAAGCCAGTTGCGGTTACCATTCCCGTTGGCGGTTAAGATGAACGGATGAAGCGTGTTTTATTGTCCTGGAGCAGCGGCAAGGACAGCGCCTGGGCGTTGCACGTCCTGCACCTCCAGCCCGGCATCGAAGTGATCGGTTTGCTGACCACGGTGAACGGCGAATTTCAGCGCGTGGCCATGCACGGAACGCGCCGCACCGTGCTGGAAGCGCAAGCCGCGGCGGCGCAACTGCCTCTCTGGAATGTGCCGCTGCCCTGGCCCTGCTCGAACGAAGTCTATGAGCGACTGATGGGCGAAGTCTGCGATCGCGCCATCCGCGAAGGGGTGGATGCGATGGCCTTTGGCGATCTGTTTTTGCCGGATATTCGCGCTTATCGCGAAAAGCAGTTGCGGCCGACCGGGCTGGAACCCTTGTTTCCGTTGTGGGAGATTCCGACCGACGCTTTGGCGCGCGAGATGATTGCCGGAGGCCTGCGCGCCAGGCTGGTTTGCGTGGACCCGAAAAAATTGCACGGATCGTTCGCTGGGCGCGAGTTCGATGCCGCGCTGCTGAACGATTTGCCGCCGGAGATCGACCCTTGCGGCGAGCGCGGCGAGTTTCATACCTGCGCCTATGCCGGACCGATGTTTGCCGCGCCGGTGCATCTGGATGCGGGAGAAGTCGTGCAACGCGACGGCTTCGTTTTCGCGGATTTTGCGGAGCGCGGCGCGGCCGTTGCGGCGCCGGTTCAGTGACCGGCGGCCGTCACGGAATCTGCGCCATGGGCATCTCCAGCACCGGCTCGCGCTTGCCGTCCTTCACGGCGTAGGCCCACAGTCCGTGAAAGTTTTCGCGCAGCCCGGGTTGCGCCTTGAGCAGCGCGCTGAACACCGCCACGGCCTCGGTGCGGGCGGCGGCCGGATCGGTCACTCCCGTTGATTCATAGCTCACGGCCAGGTCGGGTTCGCGCAGAGCGGCATCCAGAGTTACCGAGTCTATCTTCCAGACGCGCGGCCCATCCCGGAGATCAAATGGGAATGCGTCGTGGGGCGAATTTTTGATCCGCTCCCGCTCCCGGTCGAGCTTTTCCAGATTGGGCGAGGAGAGAAAATCCACGGGCAGAAGCAGCGCGCGGGCGATTTCATAGGAGTAATAGGCGCTCCAGGCATCGAAGTGAGAGGAATCGGCTGTGGCCAATTCGCGCGCCCGCGTCCAGTACCATACGCCGTCGTGGCCGTTGAAGACGCCCTGCCGCGCGGAGAGGCCGCCCAGCTTCCAGGCGGCTTCCGCTCCGTGCCCGTCCCAAGCCAGGATAAAGCCCAACTGCCCGCCCAGCGGAGCGCCCTGGGCGTCGGCCAGGACCACGGCGTAGCGGCCGGGCGGCAGCGCCCTCATGGTCAGCGTTACGGTCAGCGAACCGCTGGCGTTGGAGCAGAAGAACTGCGTATCGGCGGGAGCGGCGAGGCTGGCGGCATCGAGCAGATAGAGATTCCGCAACTGAATCTGTCCGCCTTTGAGAAGCGGCGCGGCCTGCTCGGCCACCGCGCGCATACTCTCCCAATCGGCCGTCACGGAGGGCAACAGATCCTCGCGCAGCGCCGGATAGTCCTGCTGCGCCACGGCCGTCGCCAGCCTTCCGGCGGCGGCCGCCAGAGCATCGCGCTCCCGCGGCAAAATCGCGGCCTGCATGGTGCAACTCACCGCGTACGCGGGCGCAAGCGGCGCCGCCGAGAGCAATGCCGCGGCGACCCATGCCCGAATCCCATCGCCAACGATCGAACGGAAGCGCATCTGCTCCAGAATCCTTTCCGTCCCGCGATCCTGTTTGTGAGCGTTTGCGGGCCAATGCTAGTCTAGTACAGAGAGAGCGGCAGCGGTTTGCCGCGTCCGGAAGGGCGGCCAGCGGCATTTCGCGTCGCCGAAGCCGGGCGGGGAGCGGATTCCATGCGCACCTTCATCCCTACGGAACAGCGGTGTCCGTGTGCGGGTTCGCTTAGCCTTTCGCGTTCGTGGACGATTGTCGGCGCGGCTCTGGCGGCGATACTCGCCGGTTCGCCCCTGTTCGCTGCTCCGACTCCCCCCACAAGCGCTCCCGTTCATAAGCCGATTCGCGCACAGAAGCGTTCCCGCGCCGGGCATCTCAAGACCCCGCCCCAGCAGACGGTTCAAGCCCCTCCGGCGCCCGTCATCCCGCCGCAGCCGGCGCTTCCCAAATGGCCGGTCAACGACCAGCCAGCCCCGGCCGCCGTCACCTGGGACGGTCACGGGCTGCGCATCGCCGCCGCCAACTCCAGTCTGGAGAAGATTTTGAAGGATGTGGCCTCGGCCACCGGCGCCAAGTTGGAGGGATTCAGTTCCGATCAGCGCGTCTTTGGCGAATACGGTCCCGGTCCGGCCCGCGAGGTGCTCTCCCGCCTGCTGGATGGCTCCGGCTACAACATACTGCTGGCTGGGGACTTGGGGCAGGGCGCTCCGCGAGAGATCGTGCTCACCGCCCGCACCTCCGGCGGCCCGCAACCCTCAGGCAATGCCAGCCCGTCCAACAACAACGACGACGATTCCGAAGTGGACGCACAGCCGCCAACCGGGGTGCCCCCAATGCAGCCGCACGGCGCTGCCCGCGGTCCGCAGCAAATGATCGAGGCGCAACGGCGGCGGGATATGATGGAGCGGTTGAACTCTCAGAACCCCCAGGCCAACCTTGGCGCCGACCCCGCGACAACCAACCCGGCTCCGAACTAAGGCCTGTCAACGCTGCCTGAGGCGCTGCCTGAGGCGCCGCCTGAGGCGCCGCCTGAGGC
>CAZMHC010000002.1:0-111511 GCA_964565955.1 uncultured Occallatibacter sp. | reverse complement strand
TGTCAACGCTGCCTGAGGCGCTGCCTGAGGCGCCGCCTGAGGCGCCGCCTGAGGCAGGGTTTACAGGCCCTAGACGGAGTGGATGCCGAGCTTGTCTCGCGCCCAAAACGGGCAATGGCTGAAACCGATCCCAAATCTCATCCCGCCACGGCATAGCGAGCGTCAATCCGCCGCCGATAGAAGGCTTGTGGAGCCGGGTTGGCTCATGCGCGGCTCTCTGCCCGGTTGCCGTCGCCGCGCCGACCGGCACCGGGCGAATCCATGCCGATTCATGAGCTGAAATTTGGATTGAAATTCGGCAAACTGGCGGCAAGAGTTCTTGTCGTTCTGCTGCTGGGCGGCTTCCTGGGCGCCACGCTGGCGCGCTTTGCGCCCGGCTACGGGGTGGACGAGGAAGAGTTGGACAGCCGCTTGAGCAAGGAGAGCATTCAAGCTCTGCGGCAAGCCAACGCCGGCCAGGACAGCTTGCCGGTCTTCTACGGCCGCTATCTCATACGGCTCCTGCGCGGCGATCTGGGAGATTCGCGGACACTGGGCGAACCGGTCCGCCAGCTGCTGGCCGAGCGGCTGCCGGAGACGCTGCAAACGGTGGGGCTGGGACTTGCGCTCGGCTGGACTCTCGGCTTGACGCTGGCGCTGGCGGCGGTTCTCTCCCGCGCGCTGGCGGTCGATCTGGCCGCATCCTTGCTGGCGAGTCTGTTGCTCTGCATTCCGGCGGCGGTAATGGCGCTTCTGTTCGTCATCGCGCAGGCACCGGGGAGGCTGGTCGTAGGCCTGATTGTTTTTCCCAAAGTCTTCCACTACGCGCGCAATCTGCTGGCTGAGAGCGCCTCGCTGCCCCATGTGCTGACGGCCCGGGCCAAGGGAGCCGGAGGTTTGCGGGTCTTGCTGCGTCACATCCTGCCGGTGGCGGCGCCCCAATTGCTGGCCCTGGCCGGGGTTTCGGTGAGCATGGCCTTCGCGGCGGCGATCCCGGTGGAGGCGGTCTGCGATCTGCCGGGGATCGGCCAACTGGCTTGGAAGGCGGCGCTGGGCCGCGACCTTTCTCTGCTGGTGAACCTCACCATGATCGTTACCCTGGTCACGGCGCTGGCCAATTCCGCAGCCGAGCTGGCGGCGCAGCCTTATCGCGGAGGCTCGGCATGAAGTGGGTGCGTTGGGCGGCGATATTCTTTCTCCTCGGGGTGGCAACCGCCTGCCTGCTGGCGGGGTTCATCGCTCCGGCCTCCTACGCGCATCAGTTCCGCGATCTGCCCGACGCCGCGCCTTCCAGTCAGCATCCGTTGGGCACAGACGACCTCGGCCGCGACCGCTTTTCCCGGCTGCTCTATGGGACGCGCGTTTCGCTTCTGTTGGCCCCTGCCGCCGCGCTGCTCTCCAGCCTGCTGGCCGCCGTCATCGGCGGGGCGGCGGGATTCGCGGGCGGCCGGCTCCAGGTCTGCGTGACGGCCGCGATCGACCTGTTTCTCTCCCTGCCCTGGCTGTTTCTGCTGATTGCCGTGCGCGCGCTGATGCCGCTGAACGTCTCGCCACTGGCCTCGGTGGCCATCACCTTTGCGCTCTTGGGATGCCTTGGCTGGGCGGCGGCGGCGCGCGTCATCTGCGCCGATGCAGCGAAACTGGCTGACTCCGACGCGGTTCTGCTGGCCCGCGCCACCGGCAGCGGCGGCTTCCGGCTGCTGTGGCGGCACATCGTTCCCAACCTCAAGCCGGTCCTGTCGGCGCAGTTCTGGATTTCGGTGCCGGTCTTCATTCTTACGGAAGCCAACCTCGGAGTTCTTGGGCTGGGCGTCGCCGAACCGCTTCCCTCGTGGGGCAGCCTGCTGCGCGAGTTGGAGGGATTTTCGACTCTCTCCGCGCAACCCTGGCAGTTTGCCCCTTTGATTCTGCTCATCGTCACCGTCAGTTGTTTTCACCTCGCCATGCAAAAGCGGGAGGACTGGGCATGAAACGATCGCTGATTCTTCTCGCTCTTCTGTTGCTGGCCGATCCGCGCGCGCGATCGGAGACGGAACTGCGCTTCTGTCTGGGCGCGGAGCCGAAGACCCTGAACCCTCTGCTGGCGGCCGACGACGATCCTTCGGAGACGGTTCGCTATCTTACCGGCGGCGTTCTGATGCGCCTCAACCGGCTGACTCAACAGTTGGAACCGGGACTGGCCACCGCGTGGAAGGTGGGGCCGAAGGGCGACTCCATCCGTTTCACCTTGCGTCCCAACCTCTACTTTTCCGACGGAACTCCCTTCACCGCCGAGGACGTTGCCTATACCATGCAGCGTTTGATGGACCCGGCGCTGCACTC
The DNA here is from genome assembly GCA_964565955.1 of uncultured Occallatibacter sp. Taxonomy (GTDB): domain Bacteria; phylum Acidobacteriota; class Terriglobia; order Terriglobales; family Acidobacteriaceae; genus Telmatobacter. The sequence continues at coordinate 109,210 of CAZMHC010000002.1, read as the reverse complement.
GCCTACCGGCGACGAGTTCCGCTCCGGCGAAGGCAATGTTCTGACGCAAGTAACGGCGAGGTACGAAGTGACCATCGTCTTTCCAGCGCCGGTCGTCGGCTTGGACAAGCTCTTCGATCAGGTGGCCATCGTCTCCTCGAAGTCGCCGCTGAAAGAGAAAGCGGCGCTCGGCCCATACTACGTTTCGGAGAACAAGCCCGGCTCCTATCTGCTGCTGCGGCGCAATCCGAACTACTGGAAGCGGGACGCGGCTGGACGCCAACTGCCCTATATCGACTCCGTACGCCTGGATATCCAGCAAAACCGGGAGATCGAGACGCTCCGCCTGATGCGCGGCGAGATCGACCTGATCGAGCGGCTGACCGCCGAGTCCTACGACAAACTGGCGGCCCAGGCTCCAAAGACGGCCTACGACGCCGGGGTGGGCTTCGACGCCGAGCAGATGTGGTTCAATCAGGTTCCCGGCGCGCCGCTGCCGGCTTACAAGAAGGCTTGGTTCGCATCCGTCAACTTTCGGCGCGCGATCTCGGCGTCCATCCAGCGCGACGATCTGGCCCGGGTGGTCTTCCGCGGTCACGCGCGGCCGGCCGTCAGTTGGATCTCGCCGGCCAACAAGTTCTGGTTCAACGCCAAGCTGACTCCGCATCCCTACGACCCAAAGGCCGCCTTGCAGTGGCTGGCGCAAGACGGATTCAGCTTGCGGAACGGCGCTCTGCTGGACCGCGAGGGCCACCCCGTCGAATTCTCCGTCGTCACCAACGCCGGCAACACCGAGCGCGAACGCATGGCCGCCATGATCCAGCAGGACCTGGCCGGCATCGGCATCCGCTTGAACATCGTCACCCTGGACTTTCCCTCGCTGATCGAGCGCATCGCCCGCACCTTCAACTACGAGGCCTGTCTGCTGGGTCTGGTGGACAACGACCTGGACCCCAACTCGCAGATGAACGTCTGGCTGAGTTCGGCGGAGAATCACCAATGGAATCCCAGCCAGAAGACGCCGGCCACGCCGTGGGAGGCGGAGATCGACGCGCTGATGCGCGCGCAGGCCGCGACCTTCGACGCCAACAAGCGCAAGCAGGCCGTCGACAAGGTTCAGGAGATCGTTTGGCGGCAGGAGCCTTTCATCTATCTGGTCAACAAGAACGTCCTGTCGGCGGTCTCGCCCAGGGTGCGCAACGCCCATCCAGCGGTTCTACGGCCGCAGGTCTACTGGAATATCGACGAACTCTATCTTGCAACCGAGGGAGCGAAAGGCAAGTGATGGAAAAGCGGCCTCTCTTGCAGATGCGGCTAACCGCCGGCTATCCGGGAAGAGCCGGAGTGCTGCGCAATCTATCGCTGGAGGTGCGCCGGGGGGAAATCTTGGGACTGGTGGGACAGAGCGGTTGCGGAAAGAGTACGCTGGCGCTGGCCATCCTGAAACTGCTGCATCTGAAGCGGGGACGCGCGGAGGGCGCAATCGAGTTCAACGGGACCGACCTGATGAAGCTCAAGGAGCGCGAGATGCGCTCGCTGCGCGGCAGGGAAATTGCTTTGGTGCTGCAAAGCCCGCTTGCCGCGCTCAACCCGGCGCTGCGCCTGGGCGCGCAGTTCGAGGAGGCGTGGAAGATTCACCGTCGGACAACGCGGGAGGAATGGGCGCGCGCGCTGCGCGAAACTCTGGAGGAGGTCAGCCTTCCCTCGAGCGACGACTTTCTGCGCCGCTATCCCGCCCAACTCAGCGTCGGACAGGCGCAACGGGTGCTTATCGGCATGGCCGTGCTGCATCGTCCACGGCTGTTGATCGCCGACGAACCCACCAGCGCGCTGGACATTATCACGCAAGCGGAGATATTGCAGTTGTTTTCCACTTTGAGCCGCAAGCTGGGCATGAGCATTCTCTATATCTCCCACGATCTTCTCTCGGTAGCCACCATCGGCCGCCGCGTGGCGGTGATGGAGCAAGGGGAGATCGTCGAGTGCCGCGACACTGCGGAGTTGTTCACCAGCCCGGAGCATCCCTATACCCGCAAACTGATCTCCGCCCTGCCTGTCGCTCCGCGCTTCGCCGCCCCGGAGACGGCTTCGCAATCCCTGCCGTATTCTGTCTGAATCATGCAAAGACCGTGCAACCCCAGGTCTCAAAGGCGAGACCGGCGCCACCCGGCATAATTTGGCGTGAACTTTGGCGCCCGGTCATTGACAGAATACGCAGCGGTGGCCATTATGCGACCGCTGCGCGCAAAGGACGCATTGACTCCACACGATACGCTTCCCGTTCGATTACAAAGCTGATCTCCTTCGTCTCCCGATGCGTTCGCAATAGACCGAAGGCCTTGGCAACCTCGTAAACTGCAAACGCCGACAAGAAGGGCAACGACGTAATGGACATATAGACAATAGTCGCTTGACTGATCCCCGCCAAAATCTTTGTCAGCTTGGCTTGAGTTGCGGGGTCCAAACGCGAAATCTTCAAAGCGATTTGCTGCGACACGTCGACGAAGTTCTTCTCCTTCTTGGCACGCTCCTGCTCCTTTCTGCACAGGATGAACGTCAAGAGGGAAATCCGGTGGCCGAACCGTAGAAGACCACAGATCAGAGTTTCGAGAGTGCGATATGTGTCGCTGTCGAATGGGAGTTCACCGCTTACCCCCAAACGAAACAACTCAAACCGCAATTCAAAGAGGCGCTCTCTGAAACCATCCAAAAACAGCTTCTTGATTGCCAGGCTCCAGAGAAGCCAGAGTGAGCACACGCCTGCAATCCAACTCAAAAGGTAGATAGGACTTTGCATGGTCAATAATCCTCCGGGATCGTTTCGCCTTTCTTGCTTAGACGACTTGAACGTCTTCCCTGGTCCAGCATTTTTTGCATTTCCGATGCTTCGCTGGATACCCGCTTGATATGCCTCTTGCGAAGGAACCTCTCACCGGCACCCCACGCGGTAGCCATAGTGGCAACGCCCCAGGGAACGCTGAGAGCCATCCACCGATTCGCTTTCAGGTCAGCCACTACCTTAAAACTTAGATCGGCGAAAGTTTGCCTTCCCGCTAGTTCCCGAAGGCAAAAATAAACGCAAATGCATGGGGTAAGGACACATAAAAATTGGGTCAGGCGTTCCCAACCAACGGAAATCGCCTGCAACCGCCGCATCCGAAATTGGTGGTCGAGTTCTCTCTTTGAAGCCATGCACGGGAATTGTACACAAACCTGTGCAAGCTTTGTGAGAATTCTAATCGGTACGCAAGGCTATGGCAAACATCCCAATTGAAGATGTGTGGCCGGGCTGACAGGAACATCGACGAAGGCCGGACCGAGTCCGCGGCCGCTGGAATCGCGGCCATTCTTTCGATCGTTCCAGATCCTTCTTTTTAGTATGTAGCCTGCCAACTGACCGGATTCATCTCCGGCATCCTCACTCCGCGGCAACGGGCGCAGGCTCCGGCGGCCCGCCGGCCGGCATCAGCTTGAGATGCTCGTAGTGATATTGTTTGGCCGAATACATTCTCTTGTCGGCTTCCGCCAGAATCTCTTCCGTATTCTCCCCGTCCTGCGGATAGAAGGCCGCTCCCAGGCTCAGCGACAAAAGGTCCTCGCCGCAGACCTGGCGGCCGGCCTCGGTGGCCAGGGCGCTCAGCAGCTCGGCCCGTTCGTTCACCGAATCCGGCGTCATATTCGGGGCGACGATGACAAACTCATCGCCGCCCATGCGCGCCGCGTAATCGTACTCCCGGCACACCTGCCGCACCGAGTTGGCGAACATCTTCAGCACCTTGTCGCCCGACAGGTGGCCGAAGCGATCGTTGACCTGCTTGAAACCGTTCAGATCGCAGACCATCACCGCGATGCTTGTGTTTTCGCGCTTGCAGCGCGCCAGTTCCTGTTCGAGGTGCATCGACAGGTCGCGCGCGTTGGCCATTCCGGTCAGATAGTCCACCGTGGCGGAGCTTTCCGCCTCGCGATACTTCAAGGCGTTTTCGATGAACAGCGCAACGCGGGAAGTAATCACCTGCAGCACCCGCAGGTGGTCGCTGGTGAACATATCCGCCTCGCTGCGATAGAGCGCCAGCACCCCCACCAGCCCGCCCGGCCCCTCCAGGGGCACGGCCAGCGCCGAGCGCGGCTCGGCGCTTGTCGTCTTGGGGTCCAGCGCAAAGCCGGTCTCCACCGCCGGGTTGCCGTTGACGATGGGCAGGCAGTTCTGCGCCACCCATCCGCACAGCCCCGTGCCCATGGGAATCTCCAGCGACGACATCAGCCGGAAATTGTCCCCGCTGACGAAGGCCGGCACCAGCACCTCGCCCTTGCGGGTGAAGGCCACGATCGAATCGTACGGCACCAGCTTGCGCAGACGCATGGCAACCAGGGAGAGCGTCTCATTCAGGCTCAAGGAGTTTCCCAAATCCTGGCTGAGCTCGAAGAGGGTGTGCGCCTCATGCCGGGCCGAGGCGATCGAGGAGAGAAAATCCGTCTGGCTGCCGCGCTGGCGGTTGAGATCCACTTCAAATCCCGCGGCCGGCTCCTCGCCCCGCTCCACTTCGTAGCTGAAACTGCGCGAATCCTTGCGCGCTTCCCGCAGGCTTTGCACCGCATAGCTTTCCAGTTCATGAAAGCGGCGCTGCAAAACCTCGACGACCAGCGGATCGAAGGACGAACCGGCTTCGGCCACCACTTTGCCCATAGCCTCCTCCAAAGGCAGGGCCTTGCGATACTGACGATCCGAGGCCAGCGCGTCCAGGCAATCGACGGTCGACAGAATGCGCGCGCCGATGGGAATCTCCTCCCCCCTCAGCCCGTCCGGATAGCCTTTGCCGTTCCATCTCTCGTGATGGGCCCGCACGATCGGAGCCACCGGATAAGGGAAGGCTACCTTCTCCAGAATGTCCGCCCCCACCAGCGGATGAATCTTCATCTTCTCGAACTCTTCCGGCGTCAGCCGGCCCGGCTTGTTGATGATGTGATCGGGCACCGCCAGCTTGCCGATGTCGTGCAGCAAGGAGGCGGCGCGAAGCGCGTCCAGTTCCGGCTCGCTCAGCCCCAGTTCCTTGCCGATCTCCACCGCGTACACGCGCACCCGGTGCAGATGCTCGTGGGTGGTGTGATCCTTGGCATCGATGGCCAGGGCAAGGCCCTCGATGGTTCTCAAGTGCAGCGCGCAGACCTCCTCCACGTGGCGCTTTTCCGCCGCCACGTGCAGGGCCTCGATCTCCACCCGCTTCTTTTCGTTCTCCAGCCGTCCCAGGTAAAGAAAATAGGAGCGGTAGATTCCGTACATGACGGGCACGATCAGGAGAGAGTTCTGCCAGCCCACAAAACGGTTGGCGAAGTTGACGAAGTCCGCCACCGCCGCTCCGGCAAGATAGTAGGGAAGAGACCAGAAATAGGTCTCCGCCCACATCTTGCGCAGCGATATCTTTTCCGTGAGCGAGATGGCGATGGCCACCGGCACGGTGTTCGAGAAAAAGTACGCGCAGGCGGCCACCACCAGCAACAGAGGGGTGCTGTTTTTCAGAAGGCCGGCCGACAGCCGATAGGTGTAGTAGGTCAGGAAGATGGCGTTGGCGGTGTTGCTGAATACGTTGAAGACCACCTTGATCGCTTCCGGCCGGCGCGATGTATTCCAGACGCTTTGCATCAGCGCCGCGGCGCAGCCGATGACCAGCGTTTCGGCCAGCGAAAGCTCCAGCACCCCCAGCAGAACGATGAGAAAGTGAACCGACATGGTGCTTTCCATGCCCGGCAATCTCACCTTCATGGTGGCCGCCAGAACCGCAATGACGAGATAGCAGAAAAACTTCAGCGGATCGGCCGATTGCCAATGCAGGCAGGCGAAGGCCATCGCCGCCGCCCCCAATGTCGCGGTAGTGGCGACGAATAACTTCGCTCGCACTGGCATGGCTTGCCCCATCCTCTAGACTTTCTCGCTCTCCGGGCTACTGTCGCCTCGCGCGCTTGCCCTTCGCCAACGCTCACTCTCGCAAATGGGATTCTTCCAATTCGGCTTCAATGCGTCGGCGCAAAGCCTCTTTTCGCTTTTGCCCGCCCCGCCCGGCCAAACCCGGTTTCGCGGCAATCCCAATCCGCAATCCCCAAACGGCGCTTCTTTTCCCACAAAGAATGAGAACTTCCTGAACGAATTCATCGGCCATGAAGCGCCGGATCTTTAGCTTTGCAAGCCCGCTTACGATGGTTACCACCCGGCTTGCCCACTGGTTTTTAAGGATTTTCCAATCTCTTGCCGATGACTGCTCTAGCGCGGGATAGACCCTCCAGCATTCGGAAAGGAGCTTCCGCAACCGGAACTTCCGAGAGGCTCTCGGAGAACGCCATCCTGCAAGCGCAGGTGAAAAGAGGAGAGAAATGAAAATCACGACCAAGCAATTCGTCATCGCCTTGTGGGGAAGCGCGTTTCGCCCTGGCGCGATGTGGGGAAAGGCGGCCCCGCTGCTGGGTGTGGCGATTCTTTGCGCCGGTCTGGCCCATGCCGCTTCCGCCAAGATTTCACGCGACCTGAATACGGCGGCCGCCGGCAATGTCGATGTGATCGTGCAGTACGATCAAGTGCCGACCGCGGCTCATCACCAGAAGGTCTACAGCAGAGGCGGCAAGATGAAGCGCGACCTGCTCCAGTTCAAGGGCGGGGCCTACACCATGCCGGCCTCGCAGGTGGAAAGTCTGGCCTCCGACCCCAGTGTGGTCCATATCTCGCCCGATCGGCCGCTGCGCAACTTGAGCACCGGTTCGACGTCCTTCGTTCTTGACCGCCACACGGACATGATCAACGCTTCGGCAGCCTGGGCGCAGGGCCTCAACGGCGCGGGCGTAGGCGTGGCCGTGATCGACAGCGGCATCGCCCCGGTTCCCGACCTGACCGGCAACGACATCTACGCCGTCGCCTCCGGCACCTGGTCGGGACAGAGCAACGCCAGCGGCGGCGATGCCAACTTTGCCGCCGACGAGTTCTATAGCGGCGGATCCACGGACTCCGTCACGAACGCCATCAGCGTAGCCGGCGTAGCCAATGCCGCTCCCGCCTCGGTCTATCAGACGGAGCGATTCGAGCCTTTCACCTACACCTTTCAAAACCTGATCCCCGGCGTTCAGTACAGCGTCCTGCTCCACTTTTCCGAAAACTATTGGACCGGCCCCGGTCAGCGCGAATTCAATGTAGCCATCAACGGCAACACCGTGCTGTCGAACTTCGACATCTACAAGACGGCTGGGGGCATGTACAAGGCTGTGGTCGAGCAGTTCACGGCAACGGCTGTCGTCGCCAACACCGCGACCGGCCAAACCGGCCAAATCGTCATCGCCTACACCCTGGGGGCCGCGGATGTCCCCAAGTCCAGCGGCATCGAGATCCGAGCCATTGGCGAGAACATCGTCTATAGCCAGAACTTCACCGGATCGGGCAGCGCCGTCGACCAATACGGCCACGGCACTCACGTCGCCGGCATCCTGGCCGGGAACGGCCGCGGCTCCGCCGCGCCGAACTACTCTTACACCTTCAACGGCATTGCTCCCGGCGTCAACATCGTCAATCTCCGGGTGCTCGACCAGAACGGCGCCAGCACCGACAGCGAGGCCATCGCGGCCATTCAGACGGCCATCAACCTGCGGGCTCAGTACAACATCCGCGTCATCAACCTCTCGGTGGGCAGAGGCATTTGGGAATCCTACTCGCTCGACCCGCTTTCGGAGGCGGTGGACCAGGCCTGGGAGACAGGCATTTTCGTCGTGGTTGCGGCGGGCAACGACGGCCGCGACAATGCCGCGGGCACAGATGGCTACGGAACCATTACCTGTCCAGGCAATTCCCCCTTGGCGATGACCGTGGGCGCGGTCAATACCCTGGGACAGTCGAATCCTTCCCTCGCCGTGCCCACCAGTTACTCCTCCAAAGGACCGTCGCTTTTCAACCAGGCGGTGAAACCCGATATCGTGGCCCCGGGCAACCTGATTGTCTCCCTTTACTTCCCCACATCGACTCTGTACGAGGCGAATACGGGCAACGCGATTCCGCTCTCTCTTTACCAGAGCGGCGGCGGCAACTCCTTTTCTCCGTACTACTTTGCGCTGAGCGGCACGAGCATGGCCGCGCCCATGGTGGCCGGCGCCGCGGCCCTGATGTTCCAGCAAAACCCGTCTCTCTCTCCCGACCAGGTGAAAGCCCGGCTGATGGCTACCGCCTTCAAAGGCATGCCCCAGACCAGCACAGTCAAAGACGCGACCACCGGAACGATCTACCTTGAACAGACCGATGCGTTCACGACCGGGGCCGGCTTGCTGAACATTCAGGCCGCGTTGGCCAGCACCGCCCTGGCGCCTTCCGGGGTGGGCACCGCGATGTCGCCCACCGTTTCCATCGTCAATGGAAACCAGACGATCCAAGCGAGCAACGGTTCGGTGCTGGGAGGCACTTCCGTCCTGTGGGGCACGTCGGTTCTCTGGGGCACGTCCGTTCTTTGGGGCACCTCCGTACTTTGGGGCACCGGCACGTTGGACGGCGCAAGCGTACTTTGGGGCACCGGCTCGGCCGTTCTCACCGACGTAGACGAAATCTGGGGATCGAGCTCGACCAGCCAGGACAGCCCCGTAGTGGGAGGGGCCGCCACCTCCGTATACGACTTTGCCTCCACCGGCACCACCAACCCGATCGTTCCCTACATCGCAGTGGCAGGCGTTTGGAGCGCGGCCGGTGAAAGCTCCGTCACTGTGGCTTCTTCGGGGACATCTGTAAATCTCGGCCCGCAGCCGGAAATCGAGGGCACCTGGAGTTGGACCGGGCCCAACGGCTTCACCTCCACATCCCGGGAGATCGACAACATCCCGCTGCCCTTGGCAACCAACACTTACACCGCGACTTACACCGTAGGCGGAAACACCTACACGCAGGCGTTCACCATCAAGGTAGGCGGCTGCAGCACCACCAACCCGATCGTTCCCTACATCGCGGTGGCGGGCGTTTGGAGTGCAGCCGGTGAAAGCTCCGTCGTCGTGGCTTCAGGAACAGCTGTAAACCTCGGCCCCGGCCCGCAGACGACAGGCAGCACCTGGAGTTGGACCGGCCCCAACGGCTTCGCCTCCACATCCCGCGAGATCGACAACATCGCGCTGAACGCCGGCGCCAACACTTACACGGCAACCTACACCATCAATGGATGCTCGTACCAGCAGGCATTCATCATCTCCGACTGATCGCAATCGGGGCGCCCCAGGTCTCGATTTCGGGATCTGGGGAACCTCGAAATTCGCATCCGACGGTCGGGAGCGCCGGTCCGGATGCGATGCCTGGTTGGCAAATCGTAGAAGCAACGCTAGCGCGCCAAGTATGAACTCGGCGCAAAGATCGTCCACAAACGGAAAAACCGAAGAGCTATTGGACTACGCCATCCTGCAAGCGCGGGTGAAAGAAGGAGAGAAATGAAAATCATGACCAAGCAAATCGTCTTCGCCTTGTGGGCGAGACTGGTTCGTCAAAGCGCAATGTGGGGAAGAGCGGTCCTGCCGCTGGGCGCGGCGGCTCTATGCGCCTGTCTGGCCCATGCCGCTCCGGCCAAGATTGCGCACGATCTGAACACGTCCGCAGCCGGGAATGTCGATGTGATCGTGCAATACAACCAGACGCCTACGGCGGCTCATCACCAAAAGGTTTACAGCCGAGGCGGCGCGATGAAGCGCGACCTCGGCCAGTTCAAGGGCGGGGCTTACACCATGCCTGCCTCGCAGGTGGAAAGTCTGGCCTCCGATCCCGAGGTGGTCTACATCACCCCCGACCGGCCGATTCACGCCACCGGGACTAGCTCCTCGAATTTGGCCATCGACCATCACACCGAAGTGATTGGCGCTTCCTACGCCTGGGCGCAAGGCCTGAACGGCGCCGGCGTGAACGTGGCGCTGATCGACAGCGGCATCGCCTCGGTTCCCGACTTGACCAGCACCGACATTTACGCCATCGCTTCCGGCTCCACGACGGTATTGAGCGCCGTCAGCGGCACCAACAGTTTCTTCTCCGCCGACGAGTTCTACAGCGGCGGAGCCACGCTGCCCAGCCCGGTCGCTCAAAACGTCACCGGCGTCGCCAATGCCGCGCCGGGGGCCGTGTACATGAACTACCGCTACGGAACCTTCACCTACACCATTCCCGGTCTGGTTCCCAACGTCAAGTACACCGTTCTGCTGCACTTCACGGAACCGTATTTCAACGCCGCCGGGCAGCGCGTCTTCAATGTGGCGATCAATGGCAACACGGTGCTGTCGAACTTCGACATCCTCAAGACGGCGGGCAGAGCGAATGTGGCGGTAGTCGAGGTCTTCACGGCCCAGGCCAACAACCAGGGCCAGTTCGTCATCGCCTACACTCCAGGCCCCGCCAATATGCCCTTGTCCTGCGGCATTGAAGTCCGAACTATCGGACCGAACATCCTCTACAGTCAGGACTACTCCGGTACGGGCACCACTGCCGATCAGTATGGCCACGGAACCCACGTCGCGGGCATTATCGCCGGGAACGGCAACAGCGCCGCCGCTACCAACCACTCCTACGTTTTCAACGGCATTGCCCCCGGCGTCAACCTGATCAATCTCAAGGTTCTCGACCAGAACGGCAACGGCAGCATCAGCCAGACCATCCAGGCCATCGACTGGGCCATCGCCAACCGGACACAGTACAACATCCGCATCGTCAATCTCTCGATCGGAGCGAATATCGTTGAAAGTTACGCGCAAGATCCCCTCTGCCTGGCAGTGGAGGCAGCCTGGAATGCGGGCATGGTTGTCGTGGTTGCCGCCGGCAACGACGGCCGCGACGATGCCGCCGGCACCAATGGCTACGGAACCATCACCTCGCCCGCGAATTCGCCGTATGTCGTCACCGTGGGCGCTATGAACACCTTGGGAAGCAAGAATATCGCCTCCGCCGTGCCCACCAGCTACACCTCCAAGGGTCCGACTCTTTACGATCAGACGGCCAAACCCGACCTTGTGGCGCCGGGCAATCTCATCGTCTCCCTGTACACGCCGTCCGAAACGCTTTATACGGCGAATCCCGGAAATGCGATTCCCGAAGCCCTGTACATTCCCAACGGCGGCAGCACCGCTTCGCCCTACTACTTCGCCCTGAGCGGGACCAGCATGGCCGCGCCCATGGTCTCCGGAGCGGCGGCGCTGATGATCGAGCAAAATCCGTCGCTGACGCCAGATCAAGTCAAGGCGCGGCTGATGCTCACCGCCTACAAATATCCGACGGAGACCAGCACAGCCGTCGCCTCCAGCGGCCAAACCTTCGTCGAACAGACCGATGCCTTCACGGTTGGCGCCGGAATGTTGGACATACCCAATGCGCTAGAGAGCACGGCATTGGCGCCTTGCGCCTCGGGCAGCGCGCTGTCGCCCACCACGGCGGTGGTCGCCGCCGGCGGCAACGCCGTCGAACTCAAGGTCAACGGCCCCTCGGTGCTGGGCGGCACCTCCGTCCTTTGGGGCACTTCCGTACTCTGGGGAACCTCCGTGCTTTGGGGCACTTCCGTACTCTGGGGAACCAACACGTTGTACGAACAAAGCGTTCTATGGGGCACCGGCTCGTCCATCGCCGACTCCGTCAACACGCTCTGGAACGCGGCCGCATCGAGCAGCGACAGTTCGGTCGCTGGAGCGAGCGCCGGTCTCAGCGACGCCAACTGATCCACAACCGGGATACGGCCGGGGCGCGGCAGGCATGCAAACCAGCTACTGCCGCGCAAAACCAAGGCACCAATAAATCCCAAGTCTCGATCGGAGTTCCGAGACTTGGGATTCCGCATTTTGGCATTTTTTTAGTATTAGCCGTCACAATCCTCTTCCCCGCGCTACCTATACCATCGAATTGTCCGGGCCCGGCGTGAGCCGTATTCCGCTCAATACCATACAGTTCGTCTCACGATACGAAATTGGAGCCTCCAAATGCGATCGTCAACTCCTGCCGCAACTCTGCCCATCGTTACGTCTAAACGCTCGTCGCACGATGCCATTCTCGCCCTAGCGGCCAAGAATCCGTTCGCCTGCCCAACCCGAATCTTCCGCTTCTATCGTTCCGCGGCGGCTTTTTTCGTCGCCTTCTGCGCTCTCTTTTGCTCCGTCTCGGCCTCGGCGGCCACGCTGACCGTCAACACCCTCGCCGACAGCGTAGACGCCGTCAACAGTTGCAGCACCGGCGGAACCTGCTCACTACGCGACGCCATCGTCCAGTCCGGAACCATCGCCCCCAACGTCACCATCAATTTCGGCCCCGGCATCCTCGGAACCATCCTGCTTTCGTCCAGCCAGGGTCCGTTGACCATCGGGAGCTTGTCCTCGCAGACCCTATCGATCAGCGGTCCGGGCGCGAATCTGCTGACCGTCTCCGGCGGCAAAAGCACTCAGGTTCTCAGGATCGCTTCAGGATCGGTAGCGATCAGTGGGTTGACTATCGCCAACGGCAGTAGCGGCACAAACCCTGGCGGCGGCATTCAAGTCGGTGCAAGTGCCAATATTACGTTGCAAGCATGCGCGATCGTTGGAAACTCCACTGCCGTTTCCGTCGGCTACGGCGGCGGTGGCATCTATAACGCGGGCACATTGTCCATCGTCGACAGCACCCTTTCCGGGAACTCCAGCCCCGGCTTCGGCGGCGCCATCGACAACGCCGCATCGCTGACGATCGTCAACAGCACGATCTATGGAAATAGCGCGACGGAACAAGGCGGCGGCATCTACGATGCGGGCACGTCGTTTTCGATATCCGACACGACCATCTCCGGAAATTCCGTAGAGGGATCGGGCGGCGGCCTCTACGAGCAATATATGGCGATTAGAACTCAGTTTGCAATCAGCGGCTCCATCCTCGCCGGCAATACTGGCGGTGACTGTGCAGGGAACGCGGGAAGCCAATATCCCACGGATGACTGCCCCAGCACGGGGAACGGCAATTTGATCGGCGGCACACCCAACCTCGGCCCGCTGACCTGGAATGGCGGCGCTACGCAGACCATGATTCCCCTGCCCGGCAGTCCGGCCATCGGCGGCGGCGGCACCGCGACGATCACTGCCGATCAGCGCGGCTTTGCGCGGGCAACCTCCGGCACCGTCGATATCGGCGCGGTGCAGACCCATTACTTGCAGGTGACCACCCTCAACGATCAGACCGATGCCCCTTCGGCCTGCGCGACAGGCACGGGCAGCACTTGCTCGTTGCGCGACGCCATCGTCTTGGCCAACTCCAGCGCTTATGCCACCGGTGCCGATATTTACATCCCCGAGTCCGGGACCATCTCTCTGGACATCGCGCTGCCTGCGATCGCCGGGTTCATGAACCTCATCGGGCCGGGCGCAAACCTGCTGACGATCAATGCCGCCAATGAATATAACAGCATTGGCGACAGCAACATCTTTACGATCGCCGGGAGCGGCCGAGCTACGATCTCCGGCCTCACCCTCACCGGCGGCAGCGCCGGCGGATACTTTGGCGGCGCCATCTACAACAGCGCAAATGGCAATCTCACGGTAAACGCCTGCAATATCACCGGAAACACGACAGAGGCCTACGGAGGCGGCATTGCCACGGCATCCCCGTCTTTGACAAATGTGTTCGGCAGCACCATCTCCAACAACTCCTCGACGGCCAATAGCGGCGGCGGCATTGAGAATCAGGGAACAATGTCTTTGACCGACAGCACCGTCGCCGGAAATACGGCGAGTTATACATCGGCGGGCTATGGCGGCGCCATCTATAACGGCGGAACGCTGGTTATCAATTCCAGCACCATCGCAGCCAATTCTGCGTCGCATGTGGGCGGCATTTACGACGCGGCTGGCACCATCACTGCCTACAACAGCATCATCGCCGGCAACACGAGCGCCGGCACGGCCAACTCCGGCGACTGTGGCCAATGCGGAACGCTTGACGCGTCCAATCTGGTAACCACGCCACCCCAGCTCAGTCCACTTCAGGTCAACGGAGCAGGCACCTCCATCCCAACCATGATTCCGCTCCCCGGCAGCCCGGCCATCGGCGCTGGAAGCGTAGGCTTGTCAGGCGGTCTCACCGCCGACGAGCGCGGCTTTCAACGCGTGAACGGAACAACGGCAATGGACAAAGGCGCTGTCCAGACCAACTACACTGCCATCCACTTTATGCAGCAGCCGATGAATTCCGTTGTGAGCCAGCCTATCTCGCCCGCGCCCACCGTCGAAGTGATCGAGACCAACACCATCAGCGATACAACGGATGAGATCAATGGCATCCCCATCACCCTGGGCTTCAGCGGCGGATCGAGCGAAATCGCGGGAACGCTCACGGAGAAGACCGCCAGCAACGTGGCTACCTTCAGCGGTCTCTCCGTCAACACCGTTGGCACAGGCTACACGCTCTTTGTCGCCTCGCCTCTTTTGAACGGAACTCTGGTCAACAGCGGTAGCTTCAACGTGGTGAATCCCGTTGCCGCCATGCCCACCTTCTCGCCCGCTCCCAGAACTTACACATCGGCGCAGACGGTAGTTATCTCCGACACGACCCCCGGAGCGGCAATCTACTACACCACCAACGGCACGACGCCCACCACAGCCTCGACCCTCTACAGCGGACCCATAACCGTCTCCGCCACGGAGACGATCGAAGCCATCGCCGTGGCCACCGGCTACACCAACAGCGCCGTAGCCACAGCCGCTTACACCGTCATTCCGCCCGCCGCCACGCCCACCTTCTCGCCCGCCGCGGGAACTTATACCTCGGCGCAGACGGTAGTTATCGGCGATACAACAACCGGCGCGGCAATCTACTACACCACCAACGGCACGACGCCCACCGCCGCCTCGACCCTCTACAGCGGACCCATAACCGTCTCCGCCACGGAGACGATCGAAGCCATCGCCGTGGCCACCGGCTACACCAACAGCGCCGTAGCCACCGCCGCTTACACCGTCAACCTGCCCGTAGCCGCTACGCCAACCTTCTCGCCCGCCGCCGGAACTTACACATCGGCGCAGACGGTAGTTATCTCCGACACGACCCCCGGAGCGGCAATCTACTACACCACCAACGGAACGGCCCCCTGGACCGCCGGCGCGATTCTCTACAGCGGACCGATTGCAGTCTCATCCTCCGAGACCATCCAAGCTGAAGCCGTGGCCACCGGCTACACCAACAGCGCCGTCGCCAGCGCCGCTTACACCATCAACCTGACCGCCGCCGCGCCCACCTTTTCGCTCGCCGCCGGAACTTACACATCGGCGCAGACGCTAACTATCGCCGACACTACCCCCGGCGCGGCAATCTACTACACCGTCAACGGAACCGCCCCCACAGCCGCCTCGACCCTCTACAGCGGACCTATAACCGTCTCCGCGACAGAGACCGTCGAAGCCATCGCCGTCGCGCCGAACTACAGCAACAGTCCGGTCGCCACCGCCGCTTACACCATCAACCTGGCCGCCTTCACCCTGAGCGCCGCGCCCGCCTCCGTTTCCGTAACTCAAGGCGCATCGGGCACATCCGCCGTCGCGGTGATCGGCCAGAATGGCTTCTCCGGCAGCGTAACTCTAGCCGCCGCGGGCCTGCCCAGCGGAGTAACCGCAACCTTCTCTCCCAACCCCGCAAGCACAGCCAGCGTGCTGACTCTGACGGCTACCGCCGCGGCCGCGGTCACCGCAAGCCCGGTTACAGTTGCCGTCACCGGAACCTCCGGCAATCTGACCGCAACCGCAAACGTAGCGCTGACCGTCACCGCCGCGCCTCCCGTCTGCAATCCCACCAGCCCGATCACGCCCTACGTCGCGCTGAACGGCGCCTGGAACACGACGCCGGAAAGCAGTTTCACCGTGCCTTCGGGAACCGCGGTGGACCTCGGCCCCTGGCCAACCAGCGGCGGAACTTGGAGTTGGACCGGCCCCAGCGGCTTCACCTCCACCTTGCGCGAGATAGATAACATCGCGCTGGCCACCGGCGCCAACACTTACACCGCTACGTATACGGTCAGCGGCTGCACTTACACGCAGACGTTCACTGTAACGGTTGGCCCCGTCAACCCGATCGTGCCTTACATCGAAGTGAGCGGCGCCTGGATCGTCCCGTCTTCGTCCACGGCGACGGTACCTTCGACCACGACCGCCGTGAACCTCGGCCCGTGGCCGGTGAGCGGCGGAAGCTGGACCTGGACCGGACCCAACGGCTTCACCGCCAGCACCCGCGAGATCGATAACATCGCGCTGGCAACCGGCGCCAACGTCTACACCGCGACTTACACCGTCAACGGAACCAGCTACACGCAGACGTTCACCATTACGGTCGGCACCGGAACCAACCCGATCGTTCCCTACATCGAAGTGAATGGCGTCTGGATCGTCCCGTCTTCGTCCACCGCGACGGTATCCTCGGCCACTACCGCCGTGAACCTCGGCCCGTGGCCGGTGAGCGGCGGAAGCTGGGCCTGGACCGGACCCAACGGCTTCACTTCCACTTCGCGCGAGATAGATAACATCGCGCTCAGCGCCGGCGTCAACACCTACACCGCGACTTACACCGTCAACGGAACCAGTTATACGCAGGCGTTTGTCATCACGGTCGGCGGATGCGCCACCGCCAACCCCATCGTTCCCTACATCGAAGTGAACGGCGCCTGGAACCAGACGCCGGAAAGCGCGGTAGCCGTGGCTTCGGGAACCTCCGTAAGTCTCGGTCCGTGGCCGGCGAGCGGCGGAAGCTGGAGCTGGACCGGACCGAACGGCTACACCTCCGCCTCGCGCGAGATCGATGGCATCGCGCTGAGCGGCGGCTCCAACGTTTACACGGCGACTTACACCGACCCCACCGGCTGCGCATACACGGAGCCATTTACAATCACGGTCAACTAGCCAACCGCCAGTTGACGGCAGCCACGCGGCGGAACAGGTCTCTCGACCTGTTCCGCCGCGTATCAAGACTTCGGATATCCAATCTACGCGCAGTTCGCAATTTGCCGGATGTGCTCGGCGCGAACTTCGCCGGCGGTGAAGAGGCTGAAGAAAGGCGCGCCGAGCGCGGCGCCTACGACGGCTGAACGGCCGCCAGCCTCTTCCCGCTCGACGACGCAGACCACGGCAACGACGATCATGCCGGCTTCATGCGCGGCTTCAAGTGCGTTGATCGTCGAGGCTCCGGTGGTGCATACGTCGTCCACAACGACCACGCGCGCGCCTTCCCGATAAAAGCCTTCGATGCGGCGGCCGGTGCCGTGCGCCTTCTCCGCCTTGCGCACTAGAAAGCCGTGCAGCAGCGGCGCGCCCGGATGCGAAAGCGCGCGCCATGCGCTGGCCGTGGCCACGTTCGAGACGATCGGGTCGGCGCCCAACGTCAGACCGCCGACCGCCTCGGCCTCGATGTCATTTTCCTCCAGCAGTTCAAGAATCGCGTGGCCAGTGAACCGTCCTCCCTCGGCGTGCAGAGTAGTGGTGCGGCAGTCGATGTAGTAGTCGCTTGTGCCGCCCGAAGAGAGCTTGAATTGGCCGAGGCGGAAGCTCAAGCGGGCAAGGAGGGAAAGCAATTCCTGCTTGTGGGCTGGGGTGGTCATCGCTCTCGATTGTAAAGGAAGAAGCGAGTGGGAAATAGGGAACGGACAAGCTGCAAGTCAAAGGCATTGTGGATGGGCCGCGGCAACGATTCACGGAGTTCGGATTTGTGTACGCTGCATTGCCTGTTCCCCGACTTCACATATTGTCGAAATGCCGAAATCCACCGGTTCCGATCATCATCGCCGAGAAGAGCAGAAAGTTGTATGCGGCGTGGACCAGGGCGCTGGCCGCGAGTGAACGGCTGCCCAGGCGCACGGCGCATAAAATCAGGCTGACCGCGAAGACTTGAAGAAACGGACCTAGCGAATAGCCCTGCTGCGCGGAGTGCATTCCGGCGAAGAGCAGGCTGGTAGGGATGGCGGCGACTGCCATGGCCGGGAGGGACCATAGGGGATGGCCGTTTTCGTCGAGCGGCGGAGGGGCTTTGTCGGTGAAGCGTTCGCCGACCCAGTCGCAGGCCGTCGCCAGAGAGGGCAGCAGAAATCCGCGGAAACATATCTCCTCGAAGAAGGGCGCAAAGGTGACGCCGAAGCCGAACATCAGCCACGCCGCGCCGGGGGTTCGGATCATATCTTCGATGGGCGCGTGGGCGGGACTCTTGAACAGCGACTCTTCGAGCGCGGCCAACCCGGCACAGCCCAGCGCCGCGGCGCCCAGCCGCCAGTGCAGTCTGAGCGCCGTTGCGCCGCGCCAGTGAATGCCGGCAAAGAAGCTCTTGTTCCAGAACAGCGGAAAAAGCGCGAGGCACAGAGGCAGCATGACGAGATAGAGGACCGTCTCGGCGCCCAGTATGTATCGAGCGTCGTTGGCGGCCTGATCCAGTGTGGCGACGCCATCGAAATGGAAATGCGCTCCAGCCAGCATTGCCGCCGCCGCGCACGCATATCCAAAAAAAACAACCCCCACAAACAGCCCCAGGTGGCCCAAATGCGGGATTCGTTTGGGAGGAACGATCTCCGCCGCGGGGAGGAATTCGAAAAGCGCGGCGCCATCTTCCGGCGAAATTCGATCTTCGCGGAGAGGGCTGGAAGGACCGGATTCATCGGACGCGAGAAGTGCATCCGGTTCCTGGGGGATCGGATGCCGACTCGTCGAATTGAAGCTGCTATCCACAAAGACCCGCCAGTTATTGCGAGAGCAATTCCGGGGAAATGGAGAGCGCCTCGCAGCGTCTCCGGTAATAGTTTTGAACGGAGAGGTCCTCGACTTGGTTGCATTCCACCAGCGTCTTCCTCAGACTCTCTTCGCTGCGCCGCTTGAACTTCTGGGCGACTCTATCGCAATCTTCCCTTTTAGTCATTTTTGCACGGTATTCATCCTCGCTCTTGCAGAAAAAATGAGCGATCCAGGCATTCCGCACGATGCGCTTCATGGAGAAACTTCCGTAAATAGGTTGGCCGGCTTCGGAAATGGCATGGCGCATCGACTTGTATTGCCAGGAATGCGGGTTGCGGCAATGCGTAACCTGCCCTGGGCGAACGAAGACCTTGACGTGCTGGTCCGGCCTTGCACAGCGAAATGTGTAGGCCTGGATCACGGACCCCGCCGGTTTGATCTTGTGCCCGCTGGACCCGTACATAAACCAGTGAAATGCCACGGCGGGGGCGTCGGGAAAGCGCGAAAGAAACTCCCCGATGCCGGAACCGTCGGCGATCGCGAGAAACTCATCCACATCCAGAAACCCCACCCACTCGAACCGATTGAGGGCGCGCAAGATGCAGTCCCGCTCGGCGTATGGAGTTACGGGCACATAGGGCCAGTCGGAGATCAGAGTTACGGTTCCACGGTCGACATAGGGCTGCAACACCTCGCGGAAGTTATCCGAGCTGAAGCTCTCGTAGATAAAGAAGTGCTCGATTCCGGCCGCCGCATGGTAATCCAGCCACTCGGCGAGGAAAGGAGCCTCATCCTTGATCCGCAGGCAGACTGCAACTCCATTTGCGAGGGCAGGAACGGCATCGGCGCGTCTTCGAATATGGTCGCTCAGCGAACTGCGAAGGGCATAGCGCAAGCTTTCCGATGTATAAACGAGACGTTGCACGCAAGGATTCAGCCTCAACGTCTCCCTGATCTTGAAGTAAACGCTCAAGCGCGGCCTCGCGATACCGACGATGGTTGAAGACGACAGCCGGAGAGAGATTGACCTCCGTGGCCTAGCGACAATTCATTCAAGAAGAGCCGATGAAAAGAAGATTCAGAGTCTCCGCGGCCTGTAAACGCGCCGCATACTGAATGCTATCCACTGCCATCTTGTTCTTGCGCGGGGAAGCCCCGGAAGCGGTGCAACATAGGTGCGCTCGATTCAATGCCAATCCATGCTGATTGTACCTACGCCGGAATCGACTGGCAAGAAACTCGATCCGGTCAATCGCAGCGAACGAGCGGTAAGAGTCGCTCCGCATAGCCTGGTCGCGGAAACGGCTCCGTCGCGGCAATGTCGAAAGGCAAGGGTCTTCATGCGCGGCTTGCTTATGTGGGCTTTGGCTTCCGCGCACCGACGGAGGTCTTGCCTGCGGCGGTCCTCTTGACGGCCGTCGTTTTCGCCTTGGCCTTTCTTGGCGTGGAGGAGGCGGCAAAGCTCTGAGTTAACGAGGCCTCTATTGCCGCGCCGGAATCGGGGGCGCAATCGGCGAGGTCCAAGTCGGCGTCGAGCGGTTCGAGTCGGCCGTTGGCGGAGGCGTAGTAGCGGGCCAGGAACTGGCCGGTGTAGGAGCCGGGCGTGGCTGCAACTTTTGCGGGGCGGCCTTCGCCCACGATGCGTCCGCCGTCCTCGCCACCCTCGGGGCCGAGGTCGAGAATCCAGTCAGCGTTGCGGATCACGTCCAGGTTGTGCTCGATGATGACGACCGTGTTGCCCAGGTCGGCGAGGCGGTGCAGCACCTCCAGCAGTTTGCGCACGTCGTCGAAGTGCAGCCCGGTGGTCGGCTCGTCGAGCAGATAAAGCGTACGGCCCGTCTGCCGCTTGCTCAACTCCCGCGCCAGCTTCATGCGCTGCGCCTCGCCGCCGGAGAGGGTGGTCGCGCTTTGCCCCAAGTGCACGTATCCCAGGCCCACATCCACCAAAGTTTGCAACTTCTGGCGCACCTGCGGCACGTCGGCCAGCACGGTGAGCGCATCCTCGATGGTCAGGTCGAGGATGTCGGCGATCGAGTGCCCCTTGAACTTCACCGCCAGCGTCTCCTGGTTGTAGCGCCGTCCGTTGCAGACCTCGCACTGCACGTAAACGTCGGGCATGAAATTCATCTCGATGCGGCGCTGCCCGTCGCCGGAGCAGGTTTCGCAGCGCCCGCCTGCAACGTTGAAGCTGAAGCGCCCCGGCTTGTAGCCGCGCTCGCGGGCCTCGGGAAGCATGGCGAAGAGGTCGCGGATGGGCGAGAAGACCTGCGTATATGTGGCCGGATTCGAGCGCGGCGTGCGCCCAATCGGCGACTGGTCGATGCGGACGACTTTGTCGAGCTGCTCGCCGCCGGTCACCGACTCGTGCGCGCCCGGCTCCTCGCGCGAACCGTAGATGGTTTGCGCCAGCGAGCGGTAGAGAATGTCGTTGATGAGTGTGCTCTTGCCGCTGCCGCTCACGCCCGTCACCACGGTCATCACGCCCAGCGGAATGCGCGCGTTCACCTCCCGCAAGTTATGCTCGCGAGCGCCGGTCACGGCGATCCACTTGCCGGTGAGCTTGCGCGGATGTTCGCGTTGCAGCATCTCGCTGGCGCCGGAGAGATAGCGCCCGGTGAGCGACTCCGGGCAGGCCATGATCTCGGCCGGCGTGCCCTCGGCTACCACGAAGCCGCCCAGCCGTCCCGCGCCGGGGCCGAGGTCGAGCACGTAATCGGCGTGGCGGATGGTCTCCTCGTCGTGCTCCACCACCAGAACGGTATTGCCCAGATCGCGCAGCTTGACCAGGGCCTCGATCAGCCGAATGTTGTCGCGCTGATGCAGGCCGATGGAAGGCTCGTCGAGCACGTAAAGAACCCCGCGCAGCCGTGAACCGATCTGCGTCGCCAAGCGGATGCGCTGGCCCTCGCCGCCGGAGAGCGTGGCCGCGTTGCGGTCCAGGGAAAGATAGTTGAGGCCCACGTTGCACAGGAACTCCAGCCTCTCGACGATCTCGCTGCGGATGCGTTCGGCCACCAGCATTTCGCGCGCGGTGAAGCTGAGGTTGATGGCCGCTGAAAGGGCGCGGTTGAGCGGCAGCGCCGTGAAGTCGGCGATGGAAAGCCCGCCGATCTTCACCGCCAGCGACTCCGGGCGCAGCCGCTTGCCGCGGCAGGCCGGGCAGGGCGTCGCCGACATATAGTTCATCATCGACTCGCGGTAGCTGTCGTTGCGGGCCTCCTCGATGCTGTCTCGCAGGAAGGCGAGAACGCCGTGAAATCCGGTGCGCGGCGCCTCGCCCTTGGGCGGCCCATAGATGAGTATGTGCTGCTGGCGCGGGGGCAACTCCTCGAAGGGCGTATTGAGGTCGATCTTGTAGCGAACCGCCGCCAGATGGAGGAGCTTGAGCAGATATTGCGAGGTCGAGCCGGGGCCGAGGCCGTCCAGCAGCGGCTTCGACCAGTCGGTAATCACCTTGGCCGGGTCCAGATCGTAGAGCGAACCCAGCCCGTGGCACCCTGGGCAAGCGCCGAAGTTCGAGTTGAAGCTGAAGCTGCGCGGCTCCAGCTTGGGCACGTCCAGGCCGCAGTCCGGGCAGGCCATCGACGAGGAGAACAATTGCTCCTCACCCCCGGCTACGCCGATCAGCGCCAGCCCGTTGGCCATTTGCAGCGCCTTGGCCACCGCCGTATCCAGCCGTTTCTCCAGGGATGGCTTGGCGGATGCCGCCGGCATGGCCGCCGCCTGCAAGGCCGGAGCGTCGGCCGGCGGCGCTTTCAGCAGGATGCGGTCGATCACCGCTTCGATGGTGTGGTTCTTGCGCCGGTCCAGGTACAGCGGCTCGGAGAGGTCGCGCATCTCGCCGTCCACGCGGGCGCGAAAGCCTTGCTGATCGATCCGGTCGAGCAACTCCTTGAACTCGCCCTTGCGTCCGCGCACCACGGGCGCCATCACCGTGACCCGCTCGCCCCAGCCGAGTTGCAAGATACGCTGCACAATCTGTTCCGCCGTCTGCCGCGCTATCGGCCGACCGCAGTTGGGGCAGTGCGGTGTGCCCACCGAGGCGTAGAGCAGGCGCAGGTAATCGTAGATCTCGGTGATGGTGCCCACCGTCGAGCGCGGGCTGCGGCTGGTGGTCTTCTGCTCGATGGAGATCGCCGGGCTGAGCCCCTCGATCGAGTCCACATCCGGCCGCTCGATCTGGTCGAGAAACTGGCGCGCGTAGGCCGAGAGCGTCTCCACATAGCGACGCTGCCCCTCGGCATAGATGGTGTCGAAGGCCAACGAACTCTTGCCGGAGCCGGAGAGTCCGGTGACCACCGTAAGCGTGTTGCGCGGGATGCGCACACTGATGTCGCGCAAGTTATGCTGACGCGCGCCCCGCACCGTGATGTGAGCAATCGCCATAAGCGGAATCGGACCTCTGTGTTCGGCGAGAGGTTCGGGAACCTCCGATTGAGTCGATGTCTTGAAAGGGCACGACTTCAGTCGTGCCGCAAGTGCGCCGAAATCGACGCGGGCTTTAGCCTCCGAGGGAAGCTTCTCGCTGATTTCACCCTGAATATCGAGTCTTTCCGCGGCCTGTTTAGCCCTTGAGGGAATGCCCGCCGCGGACCTGGACCTAGCCGGAGACTTCCTAAAGCGTTTTGTGGGTTCCGTCGCAAATCGCGGGATTGGCGCTGTGCTTGCACCCGCAGAAGCGGACGGTCTTCGATTCCGCGGCTTCATACTTTACGGGCGTAAAGCCGCTGCCCTGGTGGCTGCCGTCGCAGAAGGGCTGGCTGGCGCTCAGGCCGCAGGCGCACCAGTAGTAGCTTTTGCCGGCTTCGACGTCAACCGGATAAGAGGACTTTTGCGCAACTTTCGGTTCAGGCATGGGGAACTCTCCTTGAAAGGCGATAGCAAGATTATCGCCGATCTTGGAGAACCGCCGCTCGATTCCTCCTGAAACATGGTCTGCGCCCCTTCTTCGATCGGTCTTTCCAAGCCGGATGACCGCGAGGCAATCCAAGAAGGATGCGCGACCGCGGGTCGCAATTCAGGGCCAGTTCCCGAATCGAAACTCTCCTGAACTGGATGGGGGTATTCCATTGGTCAATAGTTTAGGCGGGCAACCCGGCCGGCTTTTCTGCGACAATCGGATAAGCGTTTTCCGACTGCGCAGAGAATTTTTATGAGTTCCGAGCGCCCGTTCGCGGGTCTCTGAGCGTTGGCGCAATCGGGCGAGGCGAGGGAGCAATGGCGGATTTGTTGAATTTGGCAATACTGGTTGCGGCATCGGCAGGCTCGATGATCTTCGGATTGCTGGCCGCGTTTGCAGTCCTTCGCGCGGGTTTCTGGATGATGCGCCCACCGCAGCGGCCAACGGCGGCATCCGTTCGCCCGCAGGTGGCGCAGGCTTCGTGAGCAGTCGACGCCGTGTCGTGGCGACAATCCCAAAGCCGGAGGAACTCCTCTAACTCAACTCGATTTCGATCTTTGCCACCGAGGCCGGGGGGAAGACGAAGCCGATCGAGCCGGGGCGCAGAGTTGCTTCGGCGGCGCGGGTGCTAACTTGCTCCGGCTGGCCGAGGATGTTATGGGCGTGAATGTCGCTTTCGGCGACCACCCAGGCTTTGGCGCTCACGGCCTTGGCTCCGCGCAGAACGATCTCCGCCTCGCGCGGTTCGCGGGTATCCGGGTTGACCGCGGTCAAAGTCAGCGTCTTGTTCTTCATCGAAGCGGAACCCTTGAGTCCCCATAGATTGGCAGGCTTGCCGTCGCGGTCGTAGTGGACCTGGGGCGAGGAAAACTCTGCGCGCAGCGCCGTCGCGCCCTGGTGCGCCGCGTACAATTCAAAGACGTTGAAGACCGGCGTGGTCGTGAACTTGTCCTCGCGGGCGAGAAAGAGGGAGTTGAGGCAGTTGACCAACTGCGCGCAGGCGGCCATGCCCACTTTTCCGGCGTGGCGGTTGAAAGTGTCGAGGGAGATGGCGGTCGCCACCGCGTCGCGCACGGTGATCTGCTGGCCGAGCAACTGCTCGGGGGCAATTTGGGAGCCGGGGCGATACCAGGGGCCGTACTCGTCCACCACCAACTTGATCTTGCGCTCCGGGTCGAACTCGCCCAGGGCGGTCCATTGATCGAGGATAACGCTCTCCATGCGGTCGGTTTCCTTGCATAACTCGTACCAGTCGACGGAATCGAATTGCAGCGCATCGCCCTTGGCCGCATCCCAGTCGTTGGTCTTGCCGCGAGAGAGATTCCACGCATAGTGGTGGACGCTGAGGCCCCAAACGCCGTGCGGATCGTGGCTGGGCTGGCCGTGGAAGAGCTTGGAGAAGAAGCCGCGGGTCCATGCCAAATCCTCCTCCGAGCCAGGGCCGGAGGCCACGAATCGCAGGGGGACGCCATAGACGGGAACCCAAGTGGTGAAGCGCTTGAACTCGATGGCGTAGTCTTCGGGGTCGAAGCCGCCGCCGCATCCCCAGCTTTCGTTGCCCACGCCCCAGTAACGAACGGCATAGGGATCGGGCGAGCCGCCGGCCTCGCGGATCTCGGCCAGGGTGGTGGTTCCGCGCGGCGCGTTGCAGTACTCGACCCAGCGGTCGAAGTCGAGCGGGGTCAGGCTGCGCAGGTTGGCGGCGAGGTAAGGCTCGGCGCCGCAGAGTTTGCAGAAGCGCGCGAATTCGCCGGTGCCGAACTCGTTGCTCTCGTAGACCTGCGGAAGGTTCCGCTTCTTCAGCGCGTCCGGGAAGGAGTCGCTCCAGAAGCCGGTGCGGCGGGGGCGCGTGTCTTTGGGGCCGATGCCGTCGCGCCAGTCGTAACTGTCTGCAAAGCAGCCGCCGGGCCAGCGGACGACGGGAGCTTTGATGGCGCGCATCTTTTCGATCAGCGCCGAGCGCATACCGAATTGATTGGGAATCTTCGAGTTTTCGCCGACATAAATGCCGTCGTAGATCACCGAGCCCAAGTGCTCGGTGAAGTGCCCGTAGACTTCGGGGGCAATGATGGCGATGGGTTCGTCCACCAGAACCTCGATGCGGCTGTCCGCTTGCTGGGCCAGCGCCGCGCGCTTGCCGAAGACCAGCGCCGCCGCTGTGGAGGCCGCCGCCGCTTTCAGAAAATTTCGCCGTTCCATCTTTCGCTCCTTGGACGATCGCATAAGTCAGCGACCATCGCGTTCATCGGTGAAAGCTATCGACCCGCATTCCGCGCTTCCGTTGCAATTTTTCTTAACTCCGGTAAAACTCGGCCCAGGGCGATGGGTTTCGCATCCGGCGCGCCCAGGGAAAAGTACAGATCGCGATAGATCGGGTAAAGCCGCTCGTAGACGGCCGCGTCCGCGGGCTCCGGCGCGACGGCGCGCAGCGGCAAGCAGACGGCGGCTTGCGCCTCTTCGATGGTCTTGTACGCGCCCGCCGCCAGCAGAGCCATGATGCCCGAACCGAGGCTGGTGGGGATGCCGGCGGGCACCAGGACCGGCTTGTTCAGAACGCTGGCGTAGACGCGGTTGAGCGCTTCGTTCTTCTGCGGAATGCCGCCGGCGTTGATGACGCGATCCACGCGGACACCGTGCTCGGCCATGCGCTCCAAGACGATGCGGGTGTGGAAGGCGGTGCCTTCGATGGCGGCGAACAGCTCGTCCTGCGCGGTGTGAAGAAGATTCCAGCCCAGAGTTACGCCGCCCAGATCGGGGTTGACCAGCACGGTGCGGTCGCCGTTGTCCCAACTCAGGCGCAGAAGGCCGGTCTGCCCGGCGCGATAGGCGTCCAAGCCCTCGGAGAGTTGGGCGACGGCGGTCTGGGCGCGGCGGGCGATGGCCTCAAAGATGTCTCCGGTGGCGGAGAGGCCAGCCTCGATGCCGGTATAGCCGGGATGGACGCTGCCGGGAACCACGCCGCAGACGCCGGGAACCAACTCCGCCTTGCGGGCCATGGCGATGATGCAGGTGGAGGTGCCGACCACGTTGACCGCGTCGCCCTCGCGGATATGGGAGCCGATGGCGTCCCAATGGGCATCGAATGCGCCGACGGGAATGGGGATTCCAGGGCGCAGGCCGAGTTTCTCCGCCCATTCCGGCGAGAGCCTGCCGGCCAGACGGTCGCTGGTCAAGTATTCGCCGCCGAGTTTGGCGCGAATGCCGGCGAAGAGCGGGTCCACGGCGACCAGAAACTCCTCCGGCGGCAGACCGCCCCACTTGGGGTTCCACATCCACTTGTGGCCCATGGCGCAGACGGATCGCTTCAATTCTCCGACCGTGCGGATGCCGGCCAGCGTGGCCGCGACCATATCGCAATGTTCCAGAGCGGTGACCAGGCGATCGCGCTTCTCCGGGTTGTGGCGCAGCCAGTGGAGCAGCTTGGCGAAGCCCCACTCGTGGGAGTAGACGCCGCCGCACCATTCGATGCCCTCAAAGCCCAGGGCATGGGCTTGGGCGGTGATCTCGGCCGCCTCGGTGTGGGCGCGATGGTCGCACCAAAGGTAATAGTCGTCGAGAGGAGCCAGTCCCTCGCCCACCGGAATCACGCTGGAGCCGGTGGTATCGAGAGCGATGGCTTGCACGGCATCGCCGTCGATGCCGGTGGAGCGGAGAACCTCGCGCGTGGCGGCGGCGAGGGCTGTCATCTGATCGGCATGGGACTGAGTGGCGAAGTCGGGGTCTTCTCGGCGGCGATGAAGCGGATAGGAAGCCGATGCGCTTGCGATGGAGCCGTTCTCGCTATCCACCAGAGTTACGCGCGCGCTGAGTGTGCCGAAGTCAACGCCTGCAACGACGGTCATGGAAGGAATGTCCTTGTGGGTAACGCTTTGTTGCCTGCCCATCAGAGTACACCACCGTTGCGGGAGCGGCGGCTATTTCTTGCCGGGCAGCATGGCCTTGAGCTTATCCATCATGCCGGAGGTGGGGATGCCGGGCTTGGGGGCCGGGGTGCCGGCGTTGGGCTTGGGCGGCGCGGCCGGCGCTGGAGCGGCGTTGGGTTTGGCGGGAGGCGGAACGCTAGGCGGAGAGGCTCCTTTCGCCGCCGCGGCATCTTGCTTCGCGCCCAGCGGCAGAGGCGTGGAACCGTTCACGACATTGCCCGCCAAGAGCGTCGGCACCTGTTCGGAGTCGTTTTTGACCAGGATCGAGATCCTTCGATTGGAGGGGTCGGTGGGATTGTTCTTTACGCGCAGCATCTGATCGGCGTAGCCGCGGACTTGCGAGACTTGATCGGTGCGGACGCCGTCTTGTTGCAGCAGCCGCCGCGCGGAGTTGGCGCGATCGGCGGAAAGGTCCCAGTTGCTGTAGCCGGAGTCGCTCGAATAAGGCGTGGCGTCGGTGTGGCCCTCGATCAGCAGCGAATTGGGCAGTGTCTTCAACTCCTTTCCCAGCAGCGCCAGCAACGATTGCCCGCTTTCGCTGAGTTTGGCGCTGCCAATCTCGTAGAAGGTTCCGTTCTTGCCCTCGATCAATTCGATGCGCAGGCCCTCAGGGGTGATAGTGATCTCGATCTGCTTGGAGAGCTTTTCCAGGTCCTTTCTCGCCTTGATCTCCTCTTCCAGCTTTTCCTTGAGTTTGACGAGTTCATCCGTGGTGGACTGCGATACAGTTTTGCCGGTGCCGATCAAGGTTGTGCCCAACAGCTTGCCGGTGCCCTTGGGATCGTTGAAATACCCGGCCACGGCGCGCTTGACCTTTTCGCTGGAGCCCATCAGCCAGAGCACGATGAACAGCGACATCATGGCGGTGACGAAATCGGCGTAGGCCACCTTCCATGCGCCGCCGTGGTGGCCGCCGTGGCCGCCCTTCTTCTTGATGACGATGATCGGTTGACTCTTGCCGGCTGCCATTCCGCCGCGCTCCTTCCGAAAAGCCTCGCGGCGGTCTAGGCCGCGGCCGCTTCAGGCGCGGCGGCCTGGCCCTTGCAGTTCTTTTCCATCTCGTCGAAGGTGGGCCGCACATACGCGGGAATCGCGCGCCGCCCCATCTCGATGGCGATCATGGGCGCCGAGCCTTTCAGAAACGAGAGCAGCAGCACCCGCATTACGTGCAGGTATTCGTTATGCGCGTCGGCGGTCTTGGCCATGTTCGAGCTCAAGGGGCCGACCACTCCGTAGCAGGCCAGAATCCCCAGGAAGGTGCCCACCAGCGCCGCCGCCACGTGTTCGCCGATCTCCTCGGGCGGGCCGCCCAGCGAGCCCATGGTGATCACCACGCCCAGCACGGCGGCCACGATCCCCAACCCCGGCAGCGCATCGGCCACGGTGGAGAGCGAGGCGATCGGCTGGGTGGCCTCGTGGTGATGCACCTCCATGTCCAGTTCCATCATCTGATCCATGTCGAATGGCTCCACGCCCCCGGTGATGGCCATGCGCAGCGTATCGCAGACAAAGTCCTTGGCATGATGATCGGCGAGGAATTCGGGATAGTTCTTGAAGATGGAGCTTTCCTTGGGCTTCTCCACGTCCATCTCGACGCTCAGCAGCCCCTCCTTGCGGACCTTGTTGAGAAATTGGTACATCATCTTCAGGGTGCTCAGGTAGCGCGCCTTGCCGAAGGGCGAGCCTTTGAGTATTCCCAGCAATCCGGCGACGATCGCTTTGATGATGTGAATGGGGTTGGCCGCCAGAAGTGTGCCGATCGCGGCGCCGCCGAGTATGAGCAACTCGGCTGGCTGGACAAGGACGGCAATGTGCCCCTTTTCCATCAAAAAGCCGCCGATCACCGCTCCGAGAACCACGACGATGCCTACAATGGCGAACATACTTGCCCCCCCGGCGCGGAGGCGATTTGGTTTCCTCCCGCTTGCACGCTGACAATCATGGCGGCCTTCGCTTTTTCCAGCAGATTGACCAACGTTCCGTCGCGCTCCGCCTGGGCCGCGCCGATGCTTACGGTGATCTCGACCCGGTCGCCCCACCAGCGGAAATCCGCGGTTCGGGCCTGTCCGGCCAGAGCCTGCGCATGAGCCGCCAGCATCTCCGCGGTGCGTTCATGGGAGAGGACGAGAAATTCATCGTCGCCCCAGCGCCCCATCTCCTCGCCCGGTCGCAGACCGTGCGCCATGGCGGCTGTCGCTTTTTCAAGCATCGCCTCGCAGGCCCCTGTGCCGTGGGTTTTGCGCAGGTCGCGTCCCTGATCCACGGCGATCCACAGCACCCCGAAGGGCTGTCCGCCGCGCTGGAACTCCTCGAACTCTACGGCCAGCCGGTCCTTGAGTTCGGCCTGGCTGGAGGCTACCTTGGCGCCCTCGCCGTCGCCCTGGGGGAGCGCATCGAGGCTCTCGGCGGGATGAAAGACCACGGCCGTGCCAATGCGCCCGCCCAGCCCGTCGCGCAACTCCAGAATTCGCGCCATGACTGGCATATCGTGGCCCATCTTGTGACGCGTGTGAACCAGAAACCCGCGGCCCGATTGAGAACCCGACTCAAGCTCCGGCACCCCCGGCGCGGGGCGCCAGTGCAGCAGCGGCTCCATCGCTTCCGGCACCGGCCGCCCCAGCAGATTCGCGCCCCCATACCCGGTAATCGCTTCCGCCGCCCGATTCCAAACCGCCACCAGCGAAGACGCATCGAGCAGCGCGATGCCATCCGGGAAACAATCGAGCGCGGATTCCAGCAACTCCGATCGGTCGGCCATGCAAACCTCGCTGTCTGCTACATCGGCAGAGCGTGGAGCAACTTCACGGCAGGCTGTGGGGAATGGATTGGAAACGCCTCATTGCGCCTGCCCGTTGAAAGCGCCGATGGCCTCGCAGAAACAGTGGCCCCACCGTCAAACCGTGCTTTGGGAGCATGGATATGCCTCGGCCGCCGAGGCCGTCGCCGCTATTGGAGAAATGCGCGAGAGGCTCTATTTAACGATCCCGCGCTGGCTGCGCTCGATGAAGGCGACCAGCAGCGCCGCGTCCTCGCCCTCCAGTTCCCTGATCTTCTCGACGGCTTGGGTTGTATTCAGCTTGGCGGCGAGCAGAAAACGGAAGGCTTTTTGCAGCGTTTGCAGGCGTTGCGGCGAGAAGCCCCGCCGGGCGAGACCTATTTTGTTGATGCCGAAGGCTTTGTTCTCGCGGTGTGAGGAAGTGAGCGAGAAGGGCAGCACGTCCTGGGTGACGATGGTGCCGCCGCCGATATAGGCATACGTTCCCACGGTGCAGAACTGATGGACCGGGCTGAATGCGCCTACGACGGCGTAGTCCTCGATGGTGACGTGACCGGCGAGGGTGGCCGCATTGGCCAGGATGCAATGATTGCCCACCTGGCTGTCGTGGCCGATGTGTACGCCGGCCATGAGCAGACAGTTGGAGCCGAGGCGCGTGACGCCGCCGCCGCCTACCGTGCCGCGGCTGACGGTCACATTTTCGCGGATGACGTTATCGTCGCCGATTGCGAGCTCGGTCGGCTCGCCGCCGTACTTCAAGTCTTGAGGAGAGACGCCGACCGCGCAGAAGGGATGAAAGGTATTGCGCGCGCCGATGCGGGAGCGTCCGTCGAGCACGACGTGGGAGACGAGGACGCACTCCTCGCCGAGAACCACTTCCGGCCCCACGGTGCAAAATGGCCCCACCGCGCAGGAGTCGGGGACGACGGCTCCCGCGGCGATCACGGCGCTGGGATGAACGCTCACTCGGCGACAACCGCTTCTTGCGACGCGACGGCCTCATCGGGAGCTGGGGAGACCTCGGCAGTGGGCGCCGACGCAACCCTGGGCACCACCTGGCAGGTCAGCGTGGCTTCGCAGGCCAACTTGCCGTCCACAAAAGCCTTGCTCTCCATGCGCCCGGCGCGGGTCTTCATGGCCAGCACGTTTACCTCGATGCGCAACTGGTCGCCGGGAGTGACCGGGCGGCGAAACTTGGCCCGCTCGATGCCGGTAAACACCGGGATCTTCTTTTCGCGGTCTTCGATCTCGGCGAGCATGATGATGGCGCCCGCCTGGGCCATGGCCTCGACGACCAGCACGGCGGGCATGATGGGATAGCCGGGATAGTGTCCTTGAAAAAATGGCTCGTTGCAGGTTACATTCTTGATGGCCACCAGGCGCTTCCTTCTCTCGAACTCGACCACTCTGTCGATCAGCAAGAAGGGGTAGCGGTGGGGCAGCAATCCCAGGATATCCTGAATGTCGAACGTCATTGCTCTAGCTCCAAGGAGCGGGCAGGCGGGGCCGCGTTGCGCTCGTTTGGATTATAAATCGGCGTTTGGGAGGCTTGCCGCGCCGCTTGCCGCGCATCGCCCGGATCGATGAGGATTGCGGAGGCATCGGCTCGGGTAGCGCGATCCTTCGGAGCGTATAAAGGCCGCTGGAGGCGAGATGAAGGTTCTGTTCATTGGCGGGACGGGCATCGTCAGCACGGCCGCGACGCGATTGGCGGCGGAACGGGGCATGGAATTGACGCTGCTGCGGCGGGGACGGCGGGTTGCCGAGCTTCCCGATAACGTTGCCACGATCGCCGCCGACATTGCGGACGAGGCGGCGGTGGCCGAGGCGCTGGGCAAGCGATCGTTCGACGCGGTGGTGGACTGGATCGCTTTTACGCCCGCCGACGTGGAACGCGACATCCGCCTGTTTCGCGGACGCGCGGGGCAGTTTGTCTTCATCAGTTCGGCGAGCGCGTATCAAAAACCGGTAGGGCACTATCTGATTACGGAATCGACGCCTCTGGCCAATCCTTATTGGCAGTATTCGCGGGACAAGATCGCCTGCGAGGATCGGTTGACAAAGGCGTACCGCGAGGAGGATTTTCCGATCACCATCGTGCGCCCTTCCTTGACTTACGGCGATACGCAGATTCCCCTGGCGGTGAATAGCTGGCGGAAGTCTTACACGGCCGTGGATCGGATGCGGCGGGGCAAGAAGGTTATCGTTCCTGGAGACGGAACCTCGCTTTGGACGATAACTCACAACAGCGATCTTGCCCAGGGATTGGTGGGGTTGCTGGGGCATCGGCAAGCTATCGGCCACGCATTTCACATAACAGGCGACGAAGCCATGACATGGGACCAGTTCTATCGCATCACGGCGCAAGCCGCGGGCGCGGAGGCGCGGATCGTTCACATTGCATCGGACTTCGTGGGCGCATGCCTCCCGGACGCGGCGGGCGGTTTGCTTGGAGACAAATCTGTGAGCGTGGTCTTCGACAACGGCAAGATCAAGCGTTTCGTTCCGAGTTATTGCGCCAAAGTGCCGTTCGCGGAAGGGATTCAGCGAACGATCGCGTGGTTCGACGCCGATCCGCGACGCAAGGAGATCGACGAAGACGCGAATGCGGCCTGGGACAAGCTCATCGAGGCATACGAGAGCGGACTTGCGGAAGCGTTGCGGAAGTTTCGGGTGTAAAGCTCGTGCGTGGAATCCCATTCCAGGAGGTGGAACCTGGGATGCCCGCCCATCTGGAGTTATGCCGGCGGAGACAATTGCGTTGGCGTCGAGTGCGATCGAGCGCATCTTTCGTCCTCGCCATCGGGAGAACCGCGAATGCGGGCCATCTCCGCATCCATCTCCAATTAGCTTGCCGGATTGGAGATGGATGGCTGGGTACGATGCCATTCCTCGCGCAGTCTGGCCGAGGCCATGAATGAATTTGAAATCGGGCAATCAAAACGGCTTCTCGGTCAAAAACGGTTCGGGCTTGAGGGAACCGTCGCGCTGGCGGACGAGCGTCTGCACCTTGCCCTCGGCGGCATCCAACTCCTGCTTGCAGGCCGCGGAGAGCCCCACGCCCTCCTCGAAGAGCTTGAGCGATTCTTCGAGGGCCATATCGCCCTTTTCCAGTCGATCGACGATGGTTTCCAGCTTCTTGAGCGATTCTTCAAAGGTGGGCATGAGGTTACTCCATAATCTTCTTGCGGCTGTTAGCATACTAGTAACTCATTGAAGGGATCGAAATCCGCGCTATGGCGGCCATGCTACTGCCCGTACATAGTCGGCATGATGGGCAAGTTCAATTGGGGCAGTCTTGCCAAGTATGGTTATCAAAACAACCTGCACTCCGCTTTTTCTTGCCAGCTTCATGGCTGGAACGCAATCGGTATCCGCCGTCACCAAACCTATCCTGTCCACGCATTTCAACGCGGAATAGGATGCGATGTCCAAGCCGATACGCATATCAACGCCCTTCTGCTCGAAATCCGGGCGAAAATCGGCATCGGTCAGGGGCGCAACTCCCTTCATAGGAGTTCTCTTCAGAATGTAACCGCGAAACTTCAATACGCCGAGTCTCACAGCCATCAAATCCTTTTTGGCAAGATCCTTCAGCCATTGATCCGAATCGGCAAAAGTCTGAGTCGTGCCGGAAACCGGGAGCCTCTGGCACCCCTGATAGGGCGCGCAATCGTAATAAAGAGATCGAAAAAGCTCCTCATCCGCAGCAGGACAATTCTGGGAAAAGGCCTCAATGAAGCCGGGGTTATAGCGGATTCTGGCATTCTTGGCGGCTACGCGAAGAAAACCGCCGTCAATCATGAGGACCAGTTTTTTCATCTATGTACTAAAATAGCAAACCCCGAAACTTTCGCTTCGGGGTTTGCCGTAATATGCTCGCCTACGAGCGTACGGAATACTTTTACTTATACTCGCATGGTCGCCATGCGTCAAGAGAAATCTTCACTCGTTCTTGCGTCTGCCGCTTATGCGGGCGGTTGCGGCAACACGCTGGCGATGACCTCGGCGGCGACGGTGTAGCGTCCGGAAGGGGCGCTGACCTGGATGCCCTGCACGTAGGGGCGGACGGCTTCGAGCATCTCTTGCGCGATAAGAATTCCTTCGCGGCGGGCGGCGTCGGGGGTGTCGGCCTGGGCCATGCGCAGCATGATCTCCTCCGGCATGGAGACGCGCAGATCGTTCTTCATGAATTCGGCGTTGCGTAGGCTGGTGAGCGGCCATATGCCGGCGATGACCGGAATCTTGTGGTCCTCGATGCGCTCCAGAAAATTCTCCAAGAGGCGCAGGTCGAAGACCGGCTGGGTGACGACGTACTCGGCGCCGGCCTCGACCTTGAAGGCAAAGCGGCGCAACTCCTGCTCAATGTCGGCGACCCCGGGATTGGCGGCGACGCCGATGGTGAAGTTGGCGCTGGCGCCGATGGCGTTGGCACCGATGTCCAGGCCGTGATTGAGGCGATGGACGATGTTGACCAGACCGATGGAGTCCACGTCAAAGACGGAGGTGGCGTCGGGATAGTTGCCCAGTTTGGGCGGATCGCCGGTGAGGCAGAGGATGTTCTTCAGCCCGATGGACGAGGCGCCCAGCAGGTCCGATTGGATGGAAAGAACGTTGCGGTCGCGGCAGGTGTAATGCAGAACCGTTTCAATATCGACGTGCTGCTGAATCTGGATGCAGAGGCTCTGCGCGCTCATGCGGGCCGAGGCGCGGGGCGAGTCGGGCACGTTGATGGCGTGGACGCCGAGCGAGGCGAGCAGGCGCGCGCCCGCGATCTCGCTGGAGCAGTCGATGCCGCGCGGAGGAACGATCTCGACCAGGGAAACGAAGCTGCCCTCGGCGACCAGCGCGCCGAGGCGGGAGCGCGCGCCCAAGGGCGTCGGCTGGGTCTCGGCATTCAGCGCCGGGGCCGCGCCGGCTGCCTCGATGCGAACCTGCGCGTCGAGGGCGCGTATGGCCGAACGCATGGCGCGAATATGGTTGGGCGTGGTGCCGCAGCAGCCGCCCACGAACTGCACCCCGGCGTGGATGGCTTTGCGGGCGAAGCTAGCCATATATTCGGGCGAACAGAGATAGATGTTGCGGCCCTCGACGGCGCGGGGCATTCCGGCGTTGGGCATGGCGGCCAGCGGCAGCGTGGTGGCGGGGCGCATGGCTTCGATGGCGGTGAGCACCGTGGTTGGGCCGGTGGAGCAGTTGACGCCGATGGCGTCGGCGCCCCACTCGGTCAAAAGCGCGGCGGCCTGCTGGGGCGAAGCGCCGTCGAGGCAGTTGCCGTCGTCGTCCACGGTCACCATCACCAGCACCGGCAACTCAGGCGCGGTTTGGCGGGCGGCTTCGAGGGCGACGCGGGCCTCGTTGAGGGCGGGCATGGTTTCAAAGACGAGCATATCCACGCCGGCTTGGGCCAATACTGCGATCTGCTCGGCAAAGGCCGCGCGGGCTTCGTCGAGGCCGGTCTTGCCCAGCGGTTCCAGGCGGATTCCAAGCGGACCGACGGAGCCGGCTACCCAAGCCTCGCCGGCCTGCTTGTCCTTGAGATGCGCGACGGCGTGTCGGGCCAGCTTCACGCCGGCGGCGTTAATCTCGGCCATTTTCCCCGCCAGGCCGTGGCGGGCCAGGCGGAAGCGGTTGGCGCCGAAGGTATTGGTTTCAAGGAGTTCCGCTCCCGCCTGCAAGTACTCCTCGTGAATGCCGAGGATCAGGCCGGGATCGGAGAGATTCAGTTCGTCGTAGCAGCGATTGATGAAGATGCCGCGGGCGTAGAGCACGGTGCCCATGGCGCCGTCGGCAAGCACGGGGCGGTCGGCGAAGATGGCGGCAAGTTGCGGCATTCTGCTGCCATCTTAAGCCACCCGGCTCGGCCGCGTCAGCCGACAAGGGCGCTTTGTTATACTTGGGCAGTCAACGGCTTGGCAAGATCGGCCCGGACGTAAGATTTGCGATGAGGGCTTTGCGTCCTCTCTCCGATCCATCTAGACCTATTCGAGAGTTCACGCCGCGTTGGCGGGAAGACTCCGCGATTTTCGTCGAGGTAAGGGATTTTGAAGAAGAGAAGTCTTGGCATGAGCGTCGCGGCCGCGCTGGCGGTGGCGGCAATATTGGCCGGTTGCGGCACCACCACCTATTTTGCGGGCCGGACGCTGCCGCCCAGCGGATTGATCAATCGAGTCATGATTGCGATCCAGAATCCCGGCGCGGGAAGCAAGGGGGCGTTGCAGATCGTCGATGCCTTTTACGACATTCGTTCCAGCTATAACGGCAAGACAGCCACCTTCTCGATCTCCGGATTCAACGGCGCGCTGCCGGTGACCATCCAGAATATGCCGGAGCAGCAGGTGGGCGGAGTCTATGGCTCCGGCGACGGCAGT
This sequence comes from uncultured Occallatibacter sp., assembly GCA_964565955.1. Classification (GTDB taxonomy): domain Bacteria; phylum Acidobacteriota; class Terriglobia; order Terriglobales; family Acidobacteriaceae; genus Telmatobacter. The sequence goes on along the minus strand of CAZMHC010000002.1, from coordinate 72,583 downwards.
TTCACCATCGTCAACTACGCCACGGAGACCGTCAACGGCACGGCCTCCGGTCTTGCCGGCCTCTCGTCCAGCATCTATACCACACGCAGCGAGGCGTATACCTTCGCCGCCAACCAGCAGGCGAATTTGTTGACGGTGCTGGACAAGAGCGCCAGCGGCAACTACAGCTTCAATCTTCCCGGCGTGTATCGGGTCAGCGTCAATCCCGGCGGCTCAGTGGCGCTGGCCTTCGTGCAGAACTCGAATTACGTCTACTATCCGGTCAAGCTCACGTCCGGCCAAACGATCGACTACTCCGGGGGCCCGAGCGCATGGCCTTTGGGCGCGGTGGACTGCGAACCGCAGAACGCTCCCGCTTGGTGCCTGTTTCAGGCACTTGATCCTTCAAGTACGCCCGCGAACGGCAGCACTCCGGCGCACATCGTACCGCTTACCTTCGACCGTCCAGTCAAGGCGGTCTTCTCCGCCGATGGCGGCACCGCCTATATTCTCAACTGCGGTCCGGAGTGCGGAGGGAAAACAGCTTCGGTTTCGCAGTTGCCGGTGGCTCCGATGCTCTTCTCGATCGGCCAACAATCGGGGTTGCTCCCGACGCAAGCGATGGTAAACGGCAATACCATTCCCATTCCCGGCGGAGCCAGCAACGCATTGGTAGATAGCTCCACGCTTTACGTCGTGGGACAATGCGCGGCCGCCACAACGCTCACGTCGAGCCAGCAGCCGCAATGCGTCGCGCCCACTTCCAACAGCCTCTTTACCGGCAATCTTTCGGTGATCGACCTCGCAACCAATCAGGTCGCCGGTTCAGTTTCCATCAGTGACGGCGCTCCCGGCGCGATGAGCCGCATGATCGAGGCCGACGACAATACTCTCTGGATCGCCATGACCAAATGCACCAATGGAGCACGCGCCGCGCTTGGACTGCCCTACGGCTGCCTGACCATGGTCAACATCTCGACTCCCGCCAGCCCCACCGTTACCTTGCTACCTTATATCGGCGATGCTACGGGCATTGCCGCAATTACCGGCCTGCACAAGATTTACACGGCGGAGGGCGGGCAGGTGTATATCTACTCGACCGTGGATGGCTCGGCGATCGACAACCAATACGTGACGGTGACCGGCACGGCCTACGACGTGGCTTACATGGACGGGCAGACCGATGCCAACAACACGGTCTACTGAGCGGCCGGCGATGAACGCCGCGGCAAATGCCTCCGGCGACAATTTTCCCGCGGCCGATGTGCTGGCCATCGCCGCCCACCGGGACGATGTGGAGCAGACCTGCGGCGGAACCTTGTTGCGCATGGCCGCGCGAGGGTTGCGCACCGCCATTCTCGACCTGACCCAGGGCGAGGCCGGAACTCGCGGCAGCGCGGAGGAGCGGGGCAATGAAGCCGCCGAAGCCGCGCGATCGCTGGGCGTGAGTTGGCGGCAGGCGCTCGATCTGCCCGACGGCGCGGTGGAAAACACCCTCGTAAACCGCATCAAGATCGTCGGTGTCCTGCGCCGCCTGCGCCCTCGCGTTGTGATCCTGCCCTACTGGCAGGCGCGCCACCCGGACCACGCCGCCGTGGCCGCACTGGGCTACGAAGCCTGCTTTCTTTCCGGCCTAGCCAAGGCGCCTGCTGTGCGGCCTGCGAAACCGGACGCAGTGGAGTTCGCGGCTCCTCCGCATCGCCCTTTCAAGATCGTTTATGCCAGCCTTTATGCCGACGCGCGCCCCAGCTTCATCGTGGACATCGCGCCGTTCATCGAGCAGCGGCATCGGGCGCTGATGGCCTACCGGTCGCAGTACGCCAATCAGTCCACCGGCGGCGGCCTCTTCGTCCCGGAAGAGGAGATACGCGAGCGAACCTTCGCCGAGGCCCGCCACTACGGCCTGCTGGCCGGGGTTCTCTACGGCGAACCTTTCGTGCAGAAGGAAGTGGGACTGGTGGACGATCTGACGCTGCTGCCGGTGCAGTCGATGTGAGGCGCTTCGCCCGCGGAACGGAAGGAATATTCAGGGCACGAACGAAGCCGTGCCCTTTCAAAACTTCGATTTACTCGGAACTGTCCGCAAGTTACATGGGCAAGATGCCTTACGCGGTCGTCTTGGCGCAAAACTCGTCCAGGGCGCGGAGCAACTCGCCGGCGATCTGCGGCGCGGTGGATTGCTCGATGACCGAGCGCTGCATCAGGTAAACCAGCTTGCCGTCGCGCAGAAGAGCCACAGCTGGAGAACTGGGTGGGTTGCCTTCAAAGTAACCGCGGGCGCGTTCGGTGGCTTCGCGGTCCTGGCCGGCGAAGACGGTGATCTTGCGGTCGGGCAGGTTGGCGGAGTTGGCCAGCGCAAGCCGCACTCCGGGACGCATCTTGCCGGCAGCGCAGCCGCAGATCGAGTTCACTATCAGCAAAGTCGTGCCTGGTTGAGCGAGGGCTGCGTCCACGTCCTCGGCGGTTCGTGTTTCTTGGACTCCAGCGCGGGTGAGTTCCTCGCGCATGGGAATTACCATCAACTCTGGGTACATAATTCGCCTCCGGCAAGGGAAGTTGCCTGTATTCATTTTAGCGCCAGTTGGCGCTTCTCGCGACGATCCGATCAAGCGGAGAATCGATTCCATGCGCATTGAAGAAAACAAACCGCTTGCCCCCTTCACCTCCTTCGGCATCGGAGGCCCGGCGCGGTGGTTTGCCGAGGCGACGAATGAGGACGAAATTGTCGAGGCGGTCGCTTGGGCAGGGAATCGGCCCCTGTTTGTGCTGGGTGGGGGCAGCAATTTGCTGGTTTCCGACTCCGGCTTCGATGGGTTGGCGCTGCGGGTGGGATTGCGAGGGATCGCCGTGCGCGCTCAAGCAGGCAAAACCATCTACGAGGTTTCCGCCGGGGAGAACTGGGACCGATTTGTGAAGCGGGCCGTCGCAGACGGTTGCGCTGGGGTTGAGTGTCTGGCGGGGATTCCGGGAACCGTGGGTGGAACGCCGGTGCAGAATGTGGGCGCGTATGGGCAGGAGGTGGCCTCGGCCATCGCGCGTGTGCGGGCCTACGACCTTCATCATGGAGATTTTGTCGAGTTTGAGGCGGTGGAGTGCGGTTTTGGCTACCGGCGCAGCCGTTTCAACTCGACCGATCGAGGGCGGTATCTCGTAACCCGCGTGGACTACCGGCTCGCTCCGGGCGGCGCGCCCATAGTGCGCTATGCGGAGTTGGAACGGGCGCTTGCGGCGAGCCGGACCGCGGTAGGCGAAGTGAGCTTGGCGGAGGTCGTCGAGGCGGTGTATGGCATCCGCAAGTCCAAGGGAATGTTGACGGTGGAGGGCGACGCGGAGGGCCGCAACGCGGGCAGCTTCTTCAAGAATCCGGTGGTCGAGGAAGAGCGGCTTCGGAGTATCGCGGAAAATAGCGCGAAAGAGCCGCCGCGGTTTCCCGCCGGGCCGGAGGGGGGGGGGAACGCGCGGGCCTCGCGTCTCTTCAAGGTGCCGGCGGCGTGGCTCATCGAGCAGGCGGGATTCGCCAAAGGCTATCGGCTGGGCAGGGCCGGCATCTCGTCCCGGCATACGCTGGCGCTAGTGAACCTTCTCGATGGCAACGGGGGCGGCGGGGCGAGCGCGGCGGAGATTCTGGCGCTGGCCACTCACATCGGCGACGCGGTGGAGAAGCGCTTCGGTATACGGCTGGAGATGGAGCCGGTGATGGTGGGTTTTTAAGCCGCTACTACAATCCAGAAAAGGATCGATCCGTAGACCTGGCCGATCCGGCCCCGGTGAGTCTCTCCTTCACCCAGCCAGCTTCTTGGTTACCAGCGCGTTGAGCAAGGCAGGATTGGCCTGGCCTTTGGAGGCTTTCATCGCCTGGCCGACGAAGAAACCGGCCAAGCTCGTCTTGCCGGCGCGGTACTGCTCCACCTGCTTGGGATTGGCGGCGATAACCTCGTCGATGAGCTTCTCGATGGCCGATGCGTCGCCGATCTGCTCGGGCTTCTCGCGCTCGTAGACGGCGGGGAAGTCCTCGTGCGTCTCGAAGCAGATGTCGAAGAGCTGCTTGAGTTGCTTGGAGCTGATCTTGCCCTCCTCTAGCAGATCGGCTGCCAGCACGATGCCGGTCATGGAGACGGGCGACTGCTCCGGTTCGAGGTCCAGCGCCTTCAATCGCCCGCCCACCTCGCTCAACAGCAGGTTGGCGACTCGGCGGGGGCTGCGGGCGGTCTTGGCCGCGGCCTCGAAGCGGTCGGCAAACTCGCGCGACGCGGTCAGCGTGAAGGCATCCTGCCGATTCAGTTCGTACTCTGTGACCATGCGGGCGCGGCGGGCTTCGGGCAGTTCGGGGAGCTTCGCTCGTTTGCGTTCAATAAAGTCCCGAGTCAATACGAGCGGCGGCAGGTCCGGTTCAGGAAAGTAGCGATAGTCGTGGGCCTGTTCCTTGGAGCGCATCGAATAGGTGCGGCCTTCGGCGGCGTTCCACAGGCGGCTCTCCTGGATCACGCGCCCGCCGGATTCCAGCACCTCGATCTGGCGCTCGATCTCGTACTCAAGAGCCGCGCGGACGAAGCGGAAGCTGTTCACGTTCTTCACTTCGGCCTTCGTCCCGAATTTCTCCGCGCCCTTCAGCCGTACGCTTACGTTGGCGTCGCAGCGTAGCGAACCCTCCTCCATGTTGCAGTCGGAGACGCCACAGTAGAGCAGTATCTCCTTGAGGCGAGTCAGGTACTCGAAGGCCTCGTCGGGGGTGCGAATATCGGGATCGGAGACGATCTCGGCCAGCGGCGTGCCGCAGCGGTTCAGGTCGAGGTAGGTGCGGGTGGCGGAATCGGCGAAGCCGTCGTGGAGGCTCTTGCCGGCATCCTCTTCCATGTGCAGGCGGGTAATGCCGATACGCTTCAACCCGCCGTCCGCGGTGGGCACATCGATCCAGCCGTGCTCGGCGATGGGCTTGTCGAACTGCGAGATTTGGTAGCCCTTGGGCAGGTCGGGATAGAAGTAGTTCTTGCGCGCGAAGATGGATCGTTCGCGGACCTCGCAGTTGATGGCCAAAGAGGCCAGCGCGGCGAACTCGACCGCCTGGGCGTTGAGCACTGGAAGCGCCCCCGGCAGGCCCAGGCAGACCGGGCAAACGTTGGTGTTCGGCGCGGAACCGAAGCGATTGGCGCAGCCGCAAAAGGCCTTGGTGACGGTGAGCAGTTGCACGTGGACTTCGAGTCCGATGACTGGCTCGTACTTGGCCAGGAGTTGGGGCGATAGCGCGGCGGCGGGCATATTGACTTTGATTTTAGCGCGAAGGGGGAGAAGAGTACCTGGAAATGGCATGCCTGAACTTCAGTTTTGCCGGTCTCCGCGAGGCCCTACTCATCCTCGAAGAAAATACGCAAGAGATTCGGCAATCAGGCCGGCGGAGCGCTTCGTGTATCCCCCGCTGGTCAGGACCACCACGGGCACCCCGAGCGCCGAGATCGAATCGAGAACAAACCGGTCGCGCTTGATCACATCCCGATCGCTGACGTTGAGTTGTCCAAGGCGGTCTCCCGCCACAATATCGGTGCCGGCGTTATAGATCGCCAGCTTCGGCTTCGGCACAGACGCTAGAAAACCCGGTAACTCCTCTCTCAGAAATTTGAGATAGAACTCTCCGTTAACGGTGGCCGGAACCGGCGAGATATACGGATTTTCTATATCGGCGTATCCCGGATAAATTTGAAAGTTGTATATGTCGAAAAAATGGACACACTTATCTGCTTTGAGAATCTCTTCGACGCCGTTTCCGCGATGAGCATCGAGGTCAATGATCAGAACGTCATCGGCGAGACCCAGAGTGCCCTTACGGCGGGCGAGAGTGAGTGCAATCGCCACATCCGCATAAATGCAGAAGCCTTCCCCATGATCGGCGAAGGCGTGGTGGAAGCCGCCGCCGAGATGAAACACGGAATTGCCCTGAAGAGCGGTCTCTACCGCCAGCTTAGTTCCCTTGGTGGCAAAACGCATCGGCCTCAGGATAACCCGGTCCAATAGAGAAGCAGGCAGAAACTTCAGTGGCGGAACTTCGATGGCGCGGGCAATCACTGCGGAAGAGGAAAGAGAGTCGAGATATGCAGCGGTATGCACACTCAACAAATCATCGCGGCTGGCCTCGCCGCCCGGATCGAGGCGTACCGCCTCCAGCGCCGCGCCGAAGCGCCGATGCAGGATTTCCCAGGCGCGGCTGAACTTCCGGCCGTCAAACGGGTGCAGCAGGCTGAATCCAGGCAAGCGAAGGTCGTATTGCGGTGAATAGACGACAAAATGTTTCATGGCGTGTGCTGAGCAATCTCCAGGGCGTAGCGGTATACGGATTCCGGCGTCCACATCTTGACTTGGTTTCCGAACGTCCTGAGGCGAAACGCTATCCGCAGCATCCACGGAAGATCATACTCACCCAGGTCGACCGTGGGGACGAACGATGGTGAGATTTGCGAACCCACTTCAATCAAGAAGGCGATCACCGTCGAGCAGTTGTAACGGCGCATATTGTATCGAACTTCATTGTCCTTGATTTCCTTCCACGCTTTCAGCGCGGCCTCCTCGTTAATATTCGTCAGCGTCAACTGGGCATCGGCATGGCGTTTTCCCTCCGCCCGCCAGTCACGATCATATTGCGACATGAAATGCGGCTCATGACTCTGACCGATTTTGACATCCTTCTTAGGATCGGCTCCAGCGCCTCCGGGCCAATAACTGACATACTCATTCGATATCTTAGCGCTGACGTGACCTACTCCTCCATTCCTTGCGAACCAAAAGTATATCGTCGTCATTCGATAATCTTCCTCCAAGATTTAAGATGTTTCGTCCGGGTTTACAAACACACCCATAATACAAGACCGGCAACCAGTCTGCCATGCTACTCCTCCGGGTCCTCCGCCGTGAACTTCGAGCAGCAGGGCTTTTCCGTGGCGTGGAAGTTCATCAGTTCCACGCGCACACCGTCGGGGTCGTATAAGTTGAACTGGCCCTTGCCGTCCTTGCCTATCTGAGTATGCCCGTCGTTGATAACTCCCGCCAGACGGTTGCCGTCCTTGAGAGTCTTGTAGGCCGCGTCCACCGAATCCTCGCCGATGGAGAAATGATCGAGCACGCCCAGGTCGCGCTTGGAGATCGAGGAGCCGGCGTTGAGCATATATTCCAGCCAGTCGTGGCTGTCGGGAGTTTGCTGGCTCACCCAGTCGATCTTGCCTTCCACCATCCCGCCGTACCAATAGGGCTTGAAGCCGAGCAGATAGCGGTAGAAGGTATCCTCGAAGGCTCTGTTTTGCACGACGAAGCCGACGTGGACGATATGCGTTCCGATGGCCGCCGGGGGATGCAGTTCCTTCTCGCGCGGGGCGGGCTGCACGAACTCCACCTTGTTGCCTTCCGGATCGCGCACCGTGAACCAACGACTGCCGTCTGCGCCTTTTTCCACCTCGGACGGGGTCTTCCAGGCCCGGGCGGCCAGATACCGGCGCAGCGTTTCGGCGTCCTCGGTGTTCCAAGCGGTGTGGTCCAGCCGATGGATGCCCGCGTCAGCCGGCAGAGGCAGCACTTCGATGAACTGCGTCGAGCTGAGGGCATAGCGAACGCCCTTGGGATTCTCCGGATCGGGCAGTTTAGCCGCGCCCACAACCTCGCGGTAGAAGCGATCCGTGGCCGCCATGTCCGAGGCGTAGACGGCGATGTGGGAGATGCCTGTGATTTTGGGGCGAACGAGCGGCTTGTCCGGCAGTTGAGCAGCGGCCATAACGGTAAAGGCGAGAAGAAAAACCGCGGCAAGCGTTCTGAATTGCATGAGGCGCCTCGAAACGGTGGTTTCGAGTCAACGATAAAACGATTGCGCGCGGGGCGCAAACCGGAAGCGTACCCATTGTCGGAACCGGCGGCAAGGGACGGGTCTGGCGTCGCGCGAAGGCGGCGCGGATCAGAGCGATTCCCAGTCGATGACGATGCGGCGCAGGCCGCGCACAGCGTTGGCCAAGTAGATCGCGTCGGCTTGGCGCAGGTCTTCGAGATGGATGGGCCGCTCTTCGATGTTCGGCCGCGTCTCCAGCAGATGACGGCGCTGGACGCCGGCCAGCAGACCGCATTCCACCGGGGGCGTGAACCAGCGGCCGTCCTTCTCGACGAAGAGGTTGGCGATGGCGCTCTCGGTAACCTCGCCGCGCAGGTTGAGGAAGAGCGCGTCGTCGCAACCGGCTGCGACGGCGGCCTGGAAAGCCGTAGTGTAGAGTGGCCGATGCGTGGTCTTGTGGAAGAGCATGGGATCGAGCGGGTCGGTGCGCTCGGAGGAGATGCGCACCAGGATCGGCTTGGCGTCCACTTCCGGCAAAAGCTCGCTGGCGATGCGGAGATTGCCTTCGCGGTCCAGCAGCAACCGGACTTTGCGCGGATTCCGGTCCGCGAAGCGGGCGGAGTGGTCCAGCAGCGCGGCCTGAGCTTCGGCGCGGTCGCAGGCGAAGGCAAAGTAGTCGGCTGAATCCTCAAGCCGGTCGAGATGAAGCTCGATAAACGGATAACTGCCGAGCGGATAGCCGCCGCGCCAGAGCAGGGTTTCGACCAGCGAAAAACCCTCCGGGCAGGAATTCGCGGGACGGACAAGAAACTCCGCTTTCAAGAGGCATTCGCGGAACTCGTCAGCCGCGTCGGAGTCGATGACGATGCCGCTTCCAATCCCCATAAGGCCACTCTGGACCCCACAGTTGCCACTGAGCTCGAGCGTCCGAATGGCTACGTTGAAGACGGTCGCCGCCGCCGAGAAAAAGCCGATGGCGCCGGTGTAAACGCCGCGCGGCTCCCGCTCCAGTTCGGCAATCAATTGCATGGCGCGCAGCTTGGGCGCTCCAGTAACCGAACCGCAAGGAAACAGCGCGCGAAATATCCGCTGGAAATCGACCTCGGGGCGCAGTTCGCCGGTCACCGTCGAGGTCATCTGCCAGAGTGTTGGGTAACGCTCGACGGCGAAGAGGCTCTCGGCGCGGACCGTGCCGAAGCGGCAGAGTCGGCCCAGATCGTTGCGCACCAGATCCACGATCATCACGTTCTCGGCGCGGTTCTTGGGGTCGGTGCGCAGCCATTCGGCCTGTATGCGGTCTTCACGGGTGGCGCGGCCACGGGGCGCGGTGCCCTTCATGGGGCGGGCGACGATGCGGCGGGTGTCGCCGATGCGGTCAAGGCGGAAGAAAAGCTCCGGCGAAAAGGAAAGGATGCGGCATTCCGGCTGCCAGTGCAGGAAAGCGCCGTAGGGAGCCGGCTGGCGGCGGCGTAGGCGGCGATAAAGCGCGGCCGGGCCGGCGGTCGTTTGCAGGCGCAACGGGAGGGTGAAGTTGAGCTGGTAAACGTCGCCGGAGCGAATCCATTCTTGAATGGCCGCGATGCGTTCCGCGTATTCCGCTTCCGCCAGACCCAAGCCGCACTCGAACGATGAATCGGCTTCAGGCGCTTGCCGACCGCGGCGAAGCTGGGCAAGTCCCGGAGGATCGCCGCCCGTAAACTCTCCCGCGCGATGATCGAAGAGGTAGGAGCGATCGTAGATGCCGAACCAGGCCAACGGTTCACCGGCGCGGCTGGGACGCTGGCCGGCCTTCGGCTCAAAGCAATTGCCGCACTCATAGGTGAAAAATCCGGCGGCTTGACGACCGGCCGCGACCGCGCCTTCGATCTCCTTGAAGAGGTTTGCGAGTTGCGCTGGATCGTGAGCGAACAGGACTCGAGCGGGCGCGGTAAAGAGCCGCGAGAAGCGATCCGGACTTGATTCCGCCGGACTCGAATTCGCCGTGCGCGATGCCGAGGGCAGCGCCGCGCTCTCCAGCAGCACCGTGCCCGGGGTTCGCTCCACCAGCGCGTAGACTTCGGCGGGAAGGCAATGCCAGCGGTTCATTCTGCCTACAGAATGCCGGTTACTGCACGGTAAGCGCCAGCTTTGCGCTTTGCGTGATGGCGGTGATGCCGTTGCTGGACTGGCCTGTGACGGTTACCGTATAGGTTCCGGCGGGGGTCGCCGGGTTCTGCGGCGGTCCGTGGTGCTCGTAGTCGTAGCGCGGATTGCAGCCGGTGGCGCCGAGGATGGTAACCAATCCAACCAGGGCAACGAGCGAGAGCCTGCTCAGCCAGCGGCGGCGGCGTCCACCCCAGGCCAGTCCCAAGAGGCCCAGACCTCCAGGCAGCAGAAACGCCCAAGCGATTGGGCCGGCAACGGGCTTGGCCGAGGCGGTTGAGGCCGCCTCGGTGCCGATGACCATTGAGCTGGCGATAGCGCCTGTGGTGGCGGGAAGAATCTCGACGCCCGCTGGGGTGAAAGTGCAGGATGCCTCATCGGGAAGGCCGGAGCAGGAGAGCGTGACGGACATCGGGGCCGTAAGCGACGTGTTGTTCAGCGGAGTAATCGCAACCGCGACCGTTCCCGACTGGCCGGGAGTAAGGGAGAGCGAAGTAGGCGCAACGGAAACCTGAAAGCTGGGTGTGGAGCTGGCCTGGCCTTGCGCCTCTGTTACTGCCGAGGCTGATGCCTTATGGGCCGCGTCGCCGCTGTAAACCGCGCGCAGAGAGTGGTCTCCGGCGGGTAGCGCGATCGCGGCGCTCGCCTGGCCCTCGGCGTTCAGGGCCACGCCCGCTAGCGGCGCGCCGTTGTCTTCGATGCTGACCGCTCCGCTAACCGGCAAGCCGTCCTCGCCGGTTACCGAGACCGCGACGATCGCCTGGGTGCCTATGCCCTGGTCGCGGGTCTCCACAGTCAGCGCCGTGTGCGTGGCTTGGAACCGCTCGCCCATCGCCGACAGCCCCGCCAGCGCCAGCGCGATGCCGACTCCGGCAACCAACTCAAGCCGCAAACCGCGGCGGATCGAACCTCTCACGTGTACCCGCTCCAAATCTCATTTCAATCCACGCCCCCGAACGGGACGACGACTGATACCGCTCGAAAACTCCGCTTCGCCCGGCTGCCGCAGCGTAGAACCTTAATTGTATCCGGCGGAGCCGCGCCGGAGCCATTGCGTCCCTGTTTGGACGCGGCAACCGAGAGAAGGACGCGTTCGGCGCATCGATGTTCGGTATGGTTGAGCACAGCTTCAAGCCGAACAGGGATAGAATAAGGAAGAGGCGGACCGCCAAGGGGTCATTCCAGACGAGAGCGGGAGGACTGAAATGCATAGCGCAGTTTTCGACGAATTCGTGAAGAGTCAGCAGGGAGCCGCGTATCCTGAGATCGATTGGGATCGGAGAAAGAAGGAATGGCTCAAACATCTGGATGAACTCCACGGCATGATTAGCGGGTACTTGAAGGAATACATTCCTGAACGAATCCAACTTGAGGACAGTTCGGTCGAGTTGAACGAGGAGAACATCGGGCTTTATCAAGCCAAGCAAATCATACTTACGATCGGACGGAAAAAGGTTAAGTTCCAGCCGATCGGCACGTTTTTGTTCGGCGGGAGCAAGGGGCGCGTCGATGTTATCGGACCGGGAGCCACGGATGCCCGTCTAGTTTTGGTTGACGGCAGAGCTGCGCGTCCGACGGATATGGCTCGCGTCTTTTTGGAACGGCAAGGCAAATCGCCGATCGCGCCTAAGAATGAGTTTAACGAAAAGTTGGAGTGGAAGATTGTCACACGCCCGCCGGAGAGGAGATTTACGGAATTGACGCAGGAGACTTTCTTTCAGATGATTATGGAAGTCGCCAATGGCTGATACTCCCGACAGTGGCGGCCAGATGCTCTCGCTCGAGGAAATTGCCGCATACCATGAGGATGTCGTCTCCTGCTTGAAATATTACTTCAACGAACTGTCTGCGTATTCCGCAGAAAGATTTTTTGCATACACGCCGGACGAACGCGCGAAGGAATTGAGGAGACGCGTCGAAGAAACATCTCTTCGATCCATCCTGATTGTCCTGGCAAGCGTGGAGGCTCGTTTTCGGGTCGATTACGAAGATAGATGCAGATATAGATTGAAAGACAATCTCTCTCGATCCTTCCGCGCCATATACAAGAATAGAAAAAGAAAGGTGAAGCTGGAGCAGGATATCTTCGAGGCCTGGAAAACTCATCGCGCTGAGTCCAGGTTGCGAATCGGCGAATTGCGAACTGCCTTCAAATTCCGCCACTGGCTTGCTCATGGCCGCTACTGGCAGCCGAAGATCGGAAGGAATTTCGACTTTGAATCCGTTTTCGATTTGGCCGCCGCAGTAAGCCAGAAGCTCTTTGGAGACGAGGCGGTATCCGCATGATCGCTCACCTGCGCGGCAAGCTCATCCACAAACAGCCCGGCCAGGCCATCGTCGAGGCGGCTGGGGTGGGTTACGACGTCACCATCTCCGTCCCCACCTTCACGGCTCTGCCCTCGGTGGGCGCCGAGGCCGCGCTGCACATTCATACCGTCGTCCGCGAGGACCAGATTGCCCTCTTCGGCTTTCTCGACCGCGAGGAGAAGCGGCTCTTCGAGCGGCTGATTGCCGTCACCGGCGTAGGGCCGAAGCTGGCGATTACGATCTTGAGCGGCCTCTCCGCCGAGCGCACCGTGCAGGCCATTCGCGGCCAGGACCACGCGCAACTGACGCGCATTCCCGGCGTCGGCAAAAAGCTGGCCGAGCGTTTGGTGGTCGAGTTGAAGGACAAGCTCGACGATTTTGCCGCCGCGCCGGTATATGCGGCCGTGCAAGGGCCCGCGGCCGAGGATGTGCTTTCCGCGCTCGTCAATCTGGGGTACCAGCGCCCCGCCGCCGAGAAGGCCATCCAGCAGGCCGTGGCCAGGGATGCGGCGCTGGGAGCCGATTTCGACGGCCTCTTCCGCGCGGCGTTGAAGGTGATTCGGTAAGCCGCCTGCGCCGAGTTTCGCAAAGCGCCCCGACGGCTCGCGGGATAAAATCGCTTTCGTGAGCGACTCCTTTGAAATCGGTCCCGTGCAACTTGGCGCGGGCCGCCTTGTGTTGATTGCCGGTCCCTGCGTCATCGAGTCCGAGGCGCACGTTCGATCGATGGCCGAGCGCATCCAGCGCATCGCCGCCGACCTCGCCATCCCCTATATCTTCAAAGCCAGCTACGACAAAGCCAACCGCACCAGCATGAACAGCTTTCGCGGTCCCGGATTGGTGGAAGGCGTGCGCATCCTGGGCCGCCTGGCAAAAGACACCGGCCTGCCGGTGCTGACCGACGTGCATGAGCCGGCCCACTGCGAGATTGCCGCCGAAGCCGCGGATGTCTTGCAGATTCCAGCATTTCTCTGCCGCCAGACCGACCTGCTGTTGGCCGCCGGCAAGACCGGACGCGCCGTCAACGTGAAGAAGGGCCAGTTTGTCGCCCCCTGGGATATGGCCCATCCAGTCGAGAAGGTCCGCTCGACGGGCAACGAGCGAGTCTTCCTCACCGAACGCGGAGTCAGTTTCGGCTACAACTCGCTGGTGGTGGATTTCCGCTCCCTGCCGGTGATGCGGAGGATGACTCCGGTGGTCTTCGACGCCACGCATTCCGTGCAGCGGCCCTCGGCCGCGGACGGGGTCAGCGGCGGCCAGCCGGAGTTCATTCCTCTCTTGGCGCGGGCCGCCGTGGCCGCCGGCATCGACGGCCTCTTCCTGGAGGTGCATGACGCCCCGAACAGCGCCAAATCCGACGGAGCCAATGCGCTGGATTTGACTCTCCTGAAGCCCCTCCTGGAGAAATTGCTGGCGATTCATCGAGCTGTTGGATAGCGAGCCGGCATTGATGCGGCTCGTCGTCTTGCGCCTTCTCATCGGCCTTCGTAACTCCCATTCATCGGAAGCTATTCTCCCCTCTCGAAGCCCCCCGCTTGAGTTTTGCAAGAGGCTCCGCGGAAAGAAACACCCGGCGATGCACTGGGATACAATCGACCTAGACGCGCAAGGATTCTGAAGTGAAAGCCGTGGAATCCAGGCGCGCAAATTCCGCGGTCGGCTTCAACGAGAGAAAGACTTCAGCATGGCTCACATCTATCCGTTTCGCGCATGGCGCTACAATCCCTCCGCCGTTCGCCTGGACGAGGTCGTCACCCAGCCCTACGACAAGATTTCTCCGGCCATGCAGCAGGCCTATTACGATCGCAGCCCGTACAATCTGGTGCGCATCATCCTGGGCAAGCCGGAGTTGTTCGACGGCGAGGGCGGCGAAAGCGTCTACACGCGCGCCGCCCGCGACTTCAGCGCCTGGCGCAAAGAGGGTGTGCTGGTGCGGGAGAAAGACCCCTGCATATTCGCTTACTCGCAGCGCTTCAAGGTTCCCGGCACTGAAACTGTGAAAGAACGGCGCGGCTTCATCGCCCTGGGCAAGCTACACGACTATTCCGAGCAAGTGGTCTACCGCCATGAGCAGACCCTGAGCAAGCCCAAGGGCGACCGCCTCAACCTGCTCAAGGCCACGCGCGCCCACTTCGGCCAGATATTCATGCTCTACTCCGACCCGGCCGGCAGCATTGAAAAGATTCTCTACGACGGCAATGGACCCGCCGACGCCGAGGTCGCCGACGAATACGGCGTCCTGCACCGGATTTGGCGCATCAACGACCCGGCCGTCATCAACCTGCTGACCACCGCCATGGCCGACAAGAAACTGATTATCGCCGACGGCCATCACCGCTACGAGACCGCGCTGAACTACTCCAAGGAACACGCGGGCAAGGCTTCGGCCAAGACCGAATCCAGTACCGGCCAGGTGCAGCAACCGGCTTACCCGGAGGCCGCGGTGATGATGACCTTCGTCAACATGGACTCCGACGGGCTTGTCGTTCTGCCGACTCACCGCGTGGTGCATAGCTTGGCGAACTTCGATCCAGAGGCTTTTCTTAATTCTGCGTTGGAATTCTTTCAGGTTGATCGTTTGCCACAAATATTGCGGCAGAAAAATAATTCCATTGGGTTCTTTCCTTTGATGGAATTCTCGTGCAACAGCGTTGAACAATTACTTGACACACTTCGGCACCAGAGTGGAACAGCATTTGTAGCAGTGACAAAAGGCGGAGAGTATCTGCTGCGCTCCAAGCCCGAAGCCGTCAACGCCGCTCTGGCCGGCTTGCCCGAGCGTCAACGCGCGCTCGACCTTAGCCATTTGCACTCCATCGTGCTCGACCGGCTGCTCGGACTGGACGCCGAAAAGGTGCGCGAGCAGACCAACATTCGTTATCTGCGCGATGCGGGCGAGGCCGTCGAGCAAGTCCGCCGCGGCGAGGCGGATGTAACTTTTCTAACTAACCCAGTAAGCATGGAGCAACTGCGGGAAGTGGCCTTCGCCGGCGACGTCATGCCTCAGAAGTCCACCGACTTCTTTCCCAAGCTGCTCAGCGGCTTGACCATCTATGCGCTGGAGTAGTTAGGATTAGCGAGTAGCGGAAGTCGAAGCCATTCCGGGCCCGTTGCGAAACGGAAGGAAGAGGAGTGGTTGTATGTCAAAGAGCGACGAAGTAACTTTCGCACTCTCACCCGTTGAGCTTTACGCTATGCTCAACGGCGAGTCCATCACTTCACACGAGTTGGCTACAAATCTGTGGCAAAAAATGCCGCTTCCGCCGAATCTGACTCATCCGAACGCATGGTATGTCAATCAAACGCATTTCAGCTTCAAGCCTCCTGTCGGATGCTGGGTTCCGCCGCCGGTTAAACCCCTTGACCAGAAGACTGCAAACCGCGGAAGCGCGGCGTTGTGAAAGTGCGGGTAGTATGCAGCAGATGAGCAAAATCCGAGTGGTTTTCAAGACAACGCAGGTTGACGGTAAGCTCTTTTACATCGTCACCGCGTATCCCATTCCATAAGGAGGAAGTTATGAATGCGATGAAAATGGTAACGAATATATTCGCACGCACGAAAAGAGTTAGTCCTGCCTTTCGCGAGTGCGACATCTACCCTGAACTCAACAATATGCTAGTAACATATTTCGATCAGGATTACGACATCATCAGTGAGCATCCTGATGAAATTCTTGCCGCATTCAAACGCGAGGCACCACAAGAGCACGTCAGGGATGTAGTTGCAGACACTAGGAGGTTTATTGCCGATTTTGGCGAGAGTGACGAAAAACTGTCTACGACATTTAAGAGTCTTTTTAATCCAGATGCCGGTTTCGAGGGATGGGAAGGCCGAACGACCCGCGAGTGGCTTCTACGAATGATTGACATCTTTTCCGAGTAGCATCGCATGGATAACAAAAGCGATGCCTACGTGAAGTTTGCTGGCAAAATAAAACGAATCGCAGTTGGTTGGAATTCCCCGCCGATTCCGCGAACGGAAGCGACGGGGAGCGCCCCGCTGACAAAATGGGATTTTCGGTTGCCGGTTCAGCCCGCGCGTCCGCGATTGCCGTTCAAGGCTTTCCGATGGGGATCGGATTCGGCGGTTACTGCTTGACGATTTCCAGCTCGATGGTCAGCTTGACCTCGTCGCCCACCAACGCGGAAGGGAAGGCTGTCCCTATCCCAAAGGCGGTGCGGCTGATGGTGGCGGTGGCCGAAAAACCGGAGTGCGGCTTGTGATCCTGCATCCCCGGCACCGGCGCGCTGGGGCCTTCCACATCGAGGACCACCGGCTTGGTGACGCCGTGCAGGGTGAAGTTGCCGCTCACCGTAAGTTTGCCGCCGTTCCGGGCTACGCCGGTGCTGGTGAAACTGGCGGTGGGAAACTTGGCGACGTCGAAGAACGCATCGGTTTTGAGGTGATTGTCGCGGGGCGACTCGCCGGTATCCACGGTGCTCACGTCGATGGTGGCGGTGACGGTCGACTTGGTGACATCGGCTTCGTTGTACACAATGGTGGCCGCCACCTTGCCGAAGCGACCATGCACGTTGGAGACGCCACCGTGCTTGATGCTGAAATCCACCTCGCTGTGGGCCGGATCGCTGGTCCAGGTGGAGGATTGCGCCAGCGCCATGGGAGCGGCGAGCGCCAGAATGCCAGTGACAATTGCCACACGTTTCATCGTCGAATTTCCTTTCGGTGCACGGCCCCGGGGGCCGTTCTGGGGGTTGGGGACGAGACGGGGAAACCGCCGGATGCGTGGCGGGGCCAGGGAAAATCCCTCGTGCCTCCGCGTTGAGTTTTGGATGCGCGACGAATGTTCTCAGATGTATTTGTTGCGAATGTGGAAGAATGGATGAGATGATCGCCGACGAAGAGCTTATATGCAAGGCGCGAGAAGCGCTGAACCCGCGACGGCTCTCGCCCTTTGCCGAGGCCGGTAAGGTTGCCAGCGCACTGGTCACCGGCAAGGGAAACGTCTACGTCGGAGTTTGCATCGACACAGACTGCGGCATGGGTTTCTGCGCCGAACACAATGCGATCGGAACCATGGTGACCGGCGGAGAAAGCCACATCGTCACCATTGTGGCAGTCGGCCGCAACGGAGACGTTCTTTCCCCCTGCGGAAGATGCCGCGAGTTCATCTATCAGATGGACGAGCGCAACGCCCAAGCTAGGGTTCTGCTCAAGAACGGCAGAGTGATGACGATCGAGGAACTGTTGCCGGAGCATTGGAAGGATCAATCGTCGGGCGCGGTTCCGCCGTGAGCGGAAGGGTGATTTGTCTTGCATGATGAGTAGGGGATGCAATAAGGCAAACCCGGAGCTTTCCCGCTCCGCAAAGCAGTGGTTTCAACCGTAAAATAAAGGACTTAGCGTCTTTTTTGGATTCTGGAATCAGGTCATTTGTGCCTCAATTCTGGAGTGCGCCGCTCATCCCCGTGTCCAGGAACGCCCGTTTGCTCACACTCCCCCCATACCGCAGCAGCGTTGGGAAACCCCGTTTGAGACCTGAAAGAAGAAGCCGGGACACTTACGAGAAAGGAACGGAAATTACAGGCATCAGGGAGCTTTAACAACCCCATCTTAGCGGCATGGACTGGTTTCGCTGGGCTGTATGGTGCCCAGGTATTGCAGTTTTCGCCGAACCTAGACCGTGACAGGCGAGCGCACGAAGTCGCTGAGCGTATCCTAAGTGTCCTGCACGGATTTGTGATTCTCAAGTTTCCCATCCGATCCTCAGCCGCGATACAGCAGCCCAATAAGGTGCATCCCACGCCTCAAACCAGTGCTCCACCTTCGCCGTGCGGTGGAGTGTAGGTCTTGGTCGGACGTGCTCTCGACGCTTTTCCCTCGCCTACTCAGCGATCAACCGCGCCGCCTGCCTTTCAGCAGGAATTGATATATCATTTACGGCTTGCTACGGCTTGCGCCAATGGTCCGGCCTTCCACAAGATGTGTGCCTTTGGCGCTCCACCAGCGGGATATTGTTTGGGTTCAATTCTTTAGCCCTCTTGATCGCCTCTGCCTGTGTGGGCAAAACCGCGCTGGCCCTATCTGCGTTGGGTCTTCGCACAGCGTAGTCACCTTGCGGGCGTCTTTCCACAAACAACTGATCTTTTGCCATCTTTTCCCTCCATAGTGTCATTATATACGCAATATACTGGAGTTGTCAAGAAAAAAGCACAACCCCTTGCTTAGTTTTGTTTTTACGCCGCGATTTTATCTCGTGCTGAAAATATGTACGCTGGCCTGCGTCTCCGGCACAGTTCCGTCGTTGACCTGCACCTCGACCGGCTTGCTCTGGATGAGGATGCGCTGGACGGCTTTACCGCGGGCCGAAACCTGAAGGCGCTCGGTGACTGACGTGTCGGCCGAGCGGACGGTGACCGGCACTTCGGCGGCGGCGTAGCCGCTGTTCGATACGTTGACCGAGACCAGCCAGTTGCCCGCCGAGGCGACGGTGGGAAATACGCCGTCGATGCTCAGGTCGGGCAGGCCCTTGTCGGCATCGATCCAGTCGGCAAAGAACCAGGAGAGGTCGCGGCGGGCGCCGGACTCTTCCAGCAATTTTTGGAATGTGCTGGTGCTGCGCACGGCAGACTTTTCCAGGGGCTTGCCTCCATTCAGCGCGGAAGCGCCGTCGTCGGCATTGTAGGCGCGAAGCGCAGCACGAAGCGCGGCGTCGCCGGCCAGATCGCGCAGCATCCATAGAACGTAGGCGGCCTTGGCGCGGTAGTAGACGGGCGAGATGGCCGCTGCCAGCGGCTGGCCGGCGCTCTGGCCGGGGCTTTCCGGCTCCGCCAGAGCCAGCGCGGCGCGGTCCGCTTCCAAAATACGCAGCGCCTGTTCGCGACCCTGCCGCTTTTCGATCCACAATGTGCCCATAAAGGCAGCCACTCCCTCGTTGAGCCAAGCCGGGAGCGGCTGCGGCGCATTGGGAGCCGATAGCCAGGCGTGGGTGAGGGCGTGGACTAAAATGCCGTTCAACCGATCCGAATAGCTCTTTTGGCCGGCTTCGCGCATCGGCGCTGCCAGAAGCGAACCGGACTCGAAGGGCGCGTCCAGAGGGTCGGGCAGATCGAGCAGGGTGAGTTGGGAGCGGGGCCGCGGGCCGAGCCAGCCTTCCAGAAAAGGAGTGACCGCCGCGGCGGCCGCGCTCCAGTCCTGGACGGCGGCATTGTCGTCCGCAAGGGTCCAGGCAATCAGGTTCTTGTCGAGATGCGGTACGCGAATGGCCACAAACAGGCTGGGCGCTTCGAAGCCGAGGGTCGCGCTGCCGGAATCCGCCGTGGCCACGCCGTCCACCTCCTGGCTTTGGTCCAGTCCGCCGGATTCGCCTACTTTCATCGGGAGTGCATGGCCGTTGACGACAGCCACTGTAGGCGCTTGGCCGCGCGGGAACTCGACCGTGAGCCGCAGCCGGAAGCGCGCGCCGCTCAGCCGCAGCTTATGCTCGCCGATCGCGTCGAAGAGGCGCGCTCCGTCGCCGAGAATTGCTGGAACGCTGGTCGCCGGGTACCAGACCACGTTGCCAAAGCCGCGCAAGCCGGTAAAATCCACGCCGATCCGGTCCCAGTCCGAGGCCAGCGCCGCATCTTCCGGGGTTCCGATCGTCAGCAGACGCTGGGCGGAGGCGGCGATCGTTCCCGAGTAAGTCACGTCGAGATCGAGGCTTGCGCCCGGCGGAAGCGGCTGGGCGAGAAGCGGCGCGGCCTCGTGCAACTGGCCGGTGTGGTCGGCGTCGGAGTTGAGCGTGGCCACTTGAAAGCCGATGTCTTTGCCTTGACCAGCGGGACCGATGACGCGGATGCGCTCCCAGTCGAGCGAGGAGGAGATTTGCAGCGGGATGCGGGCCAGCGGCGTCTTGCCGTCGTTGCGCACGGTAAGCAGCGCGCGGACGGCAATATGCCGCTCGGCGGGGCGCAGGCGAACGTCAAGATCGAGCCCTACATAGCGGACGGCCTGACGCTCGGCGTCTTCGGCGGAGGGCGCCTTGACCATCTCGATTGCGGGCAGGGATGCGGACGGGGTTGCCTGGGTCGTGGTCTGGCCGTTCTCATCGGTCGAGCGAGAAAAGATGACTTTGCCGCTAGGCGCATCGGCTGGCTGTGGCGGAGCGGTTGGCGCTGACGGCGCGTTTTGCGCCGCGCAACAAAGAGCCGTAAAGCTGACGGCCGCCAACCCCACGGCAAAGGAGAATTTCAAGATCCCAGGCCTTTCTGTTTCTTGGGTTTGGACGCGCCGCCCGCGTTGCGGTCAACTGCGCCTTCTCCGCGCCGGGCGGCTTGGCGACGCTGGCGGAAGGCCTCGTAAAGCACCACCGCTCCCGCGGCCGAGACGTTGAGCGAACTGACCCCGCCGGCCATGGGAATCCGCAGCAGGTGGTCGCAGGTGCGCCGCACCAGATCGTGCAACCCCGCGCCCTCGCGCCCCAGCACGATCGCGCAATCGCCGGTCAGGTCGAAGCGGTCGTAGTCTTCCGTGCCGCGTTCGTCCAGGCCGACGATCCATAGATTCCGGCGTTTCAGCTCTTCCAGCGCCCGCACCAGATTCACCACCCGGGCAATGCGCAGGTGTTCAACGGCGCCGGCGCTGGCCTTCACGGCCGCCGCGCTGAGTGGCGCCGCCCGCCGCTCGGTCAGCACCACGCCGTCCACGCCCGCGCCGTCGGCCACGCGCAGCAGCGCGCCCAGGTTTTGCGGGTCTTCCACGCCGTCCAATGCCAGCAGTAGGCGCGCCGCTCCCGCATTTGCGGCAGCCGGATCGAACAAATCCTCGATGGCCAGAAACTCCCGCGGACGCACCAGCGCCACCACCCCCTGATGGGCCGCGGTCTGGGCCAGAAGCGTCAACTCTTCGCGGCTCTCCTGGCGGACGCGAACGCCAACCGCGCGGCACAGCCCGACCAGACGTTCCAGCCGCGCATCCTCGCGCTCCCGCGCCACCATCACATGGTCGAAGCGTCGCCTGCCCGCCTTGAGCGCCTCCTCGACCGGATGCACTCCGTACAGAACTTCCATAGTGGATAGTGTAGAAGCCGCGCCCGCCCGTGCCGCCGGATAAGTACTACAGTTGTAGATTGCGAGATCGGAGGGAGCAGAGGCCTTCAGGCCTCTGAAATTGATACCAAAATGTTGGGCCTTTAGGCCCGGGCCTTTGCCAATCTCAGCCGAAATCCAGATATACAACTGTAGGATAAGTGCGGATTGCAGCCTTCGATAGGCGCCTCCGCGTGTTTGCGACGTTGGAACCGGGGAAACCGCAAACTACGCCGCCGCGCTCACGGCAAGCGGCTTCACTTTGGCGCGCTTCTTGCGGGAAGCGATCCAAAGATCGCGCTGGGCTTGAAGACGAAGCCAGAAATCCGGCTCGGTGCCGAAAGCCTCGGAGAGGCGCAGCGCCATATCCGCCGAGATTCCCGCTTTGCCATTCAAGACGCGCGAAAGCGCCGGCCGGGTCACTCCCAGATGGCGCGCGGTCTCAGTTACCGACCTCGATTGGAGGTAATAAGCGAGAATCCTGCCGGGATGAGAGGGATTGTGCATCTGCATGGCGCTGACTTCCTGTTCGTGGCAGTCCCGGGAATCGACGAGAACGGATGAAAGAGCAGCTCACTTCTTTGCGCGTTTATAGAACGGCAACGGCACTTGCTTGGCCCGCACCCGATTCGCCCGCACCTGCACCAGGACGTCTTCGCCGCCGGCGGCGACGGCGGCCGGCGCCAGCGCCAGCGCGATATTGGTCTTGAGAAAGGGCGCGGGCGAACCGGAAGTTATCCCGCCGATCCCCTGTCCGTCGAGCGAGAATACGGAGTACCCGTCGCGGGCGATGCCGCGCTCGACCATCTCCAGGCCGACGATCTTGCGCGTGGGTCCGCCCGCGGCCTTGACCGCCAGCAATGCCTCGCGGCCAATGAAATCGCCCTTGTCGAGGCTCAGCCAGCGATCGAGGCCGGCCTCGAAGACATTGATGGACTCGGAGATTTCGTGGCCGTAGAGGCTCATGCCGGCCTCCAGGCGCAGGGTATTGCGCGCGCCCAGCCCGCAGGGGCGAATGCCGAACTCCGCGCCCGCCGCGAGCAACTCGTTCCACGCTTTCACGGCGGTCGTTTCGTCGGCGGGCAGGTACAACTCAAAGCCGTCCTCGCCGGAGTAACCGGTTCGAGTTATCAGCGCATTGTGGATGCCCGCGACCTGGCCCCAGGCGAACCGGTAATTCCGAATCGCGGCCAAGTCGGTTTTCGTCAGTTTTTGCAGGGTCTCCTGCGCCCTCGGCCCCTGCAAAGCCAGTTGCGAGTAATAACTTGAATAGTCGCTGACATGAATTCCCGGCCACGCGCCCACCTGCTTGCGAATCCAGGCATAATCCTTGTCTTTGGTCCCAGCGTTGACCACCAGGAGATAGTCGTTCTCGCTTAGCCGGTGAACCAGAATGTCGTCCACAAACGTTCCTTCCGGAGTTAGCAGCGCGGAGTATTGAACCTGCCCGTCTTGCAAGCGCGCGGCATCGTTCATGGCGATGCGCTGCACGGCGGCCAGCGCGCCGGGGCCGCGAAACTGTATCTCGCCCATATGACTCACGTCGAAGAGTCCCACGCCCGCGCGCACGGCCAGATGCTCGGCGATAAGGCCGCCGCCGGCGCCGGGATACTCGACCGGCATCTCCCAGCCTTCAAAATCCACCATGCGAGCGTTGAGCGCGCGATGCGCGGCGTTGAGCGCGGTCTTTTTGAGCGGGGCGGCGGAGGCGGGCTGGGTTGCAAGAGTCAAGAGGAATCCTTTCGGCCGGCTTGCTGAATATCTTTCACGATCGGGAACGCGCGACGGAGGATCAATTGTCCCCAAGCAAGAGCGGCAAGGGAAGATTCTTTGCCGGCGCGGGGCGGCTGCGCGGAGCTTTCTTGAAGGTCGCATCGCGGCGGTGCAGCGGGTACTCCGGCTGCTGGCCTTTCAGAATTTGCTCAACGGTGAGGATTTGCAGCTTTGGGTAGGCGGTGCCATCGGATGACTTGTAGAGGCCTGCTTCGGCTGCTTGCCGGAGCATGGGCTTGGTCGGTTCTTCAAAGCAGATAAAGACGCCGATCTGGGCCTTTTCATGATCCAATACGCCCTCCAGGTCGCGAACCTGGGGCACTGAAACGCTTCCCGCCTTGACTGAAAAAACGATCTTTTTGGAGTGGCCGGAGTCGTCGTCGTGGAAGTAGAGCCGCCCATCGATGCCGCGATCCGCGCCCTTTTTCTGCTCGGCGGGCCGCGCGCCGACCTGGCCGAGCGCCCACCATTGAAACTGATACTTGTTCTCGGTGGCCAGCGTCGCCGCTCCGGCGTAGTCTGTCGGTTCGCCGATTACGTTGTAAGTGGTCTTGATCTCCGGCCCAAAGGTGTCCGAGAGCCTGTTCTTGATAAGTCCGATGGCGAGATGGGTAATATCAATTCCTATCCAGCGGCGATTCAGACGTTGCGCAACCTGCACCGTCGTCCCGCAGCCGCAGAAGGGATCGAGGACCAAATCGCCTTCATTGGAACTTGCCTTCAGTATCCGTTCGAGCAACGACTCCGGCTTCTGCGTGGGATAACCGAGCCGCTCTTCTGCATGAGACGATATGGGACCAATATCGGTAATAACATCCTGGAGGGACGTACCCCTATCGCGGCGCAAGTAGCGCTTAAACCGCGGTACTCCCCCTGCTTTCGGCCATAGGACCGCTCCTTCAGACTCAAGATATTCCAATCTTTGTTGTACTGAAAGTTCGCCCCAGTTCTCAGGCTTTTCTTCTGGACCGGGCACAGCCCAATGCCTGCCTACCTTTGTGGGGTCTACCCCACGCCACGGCAAACCTGATTCTCCTTTTCTTGTGCCGGCCCCAGTCAAATCCCCCAGCCTGAATCGACCACCATCATCCTCGTGACGATAGAACCGGTTGAGATATTCTTCCTTGTAATCCTCATAAACACGATTCCATGTGGATTGTTCGCTTTTTGTGAAGAACAAAATAACATCGTGAACGGGGCCCCATCGCTTTGCACTATTGTGGGCGCTGGTTCTCTTCCATATGATTTCACTCCGCAGGAACTGCGGCCCAAAGACCGCGTCCATCAAAATTTTCAAGTAGTGGCTGGCGGTGGGGTCGCAGTGCAGATAGACGGAGCCGGTTTCTTTCAGTACTCGGCGCAGTTTCACCAGCCGCGGAGCCATCATGGCCAGATAGGCCATCATGTCCGAACCGCGAAGAAAGGTGCGGAAGGAGCGCAGGGAGTCGGCCACTCGTCCGCCCTTCTCGATGATCCGCTCCAGGGTTCGCTCGGCCTCGATGTTCCATTCCCAGGTATCGCCGAAGGCTTGAATCTGCGAACTCGACTGCGAGCCGTCTTTCTCGGCGAATAGCACGTTATAGTCCTGGCGCGAGTTGAAGGGCGGATCGAGATAGACGAGGTCCACCGACTCATCCTTCACATACCGCTGGAGGACTTCAAGGTTGTCGCCGTAATACAACTTGTTCTTTTCAGGAATCACAGCTATGGGATGAGGTTAGCACACGGAGGAAGACGGTTGCGGCGGCCATGCGGCAACGCGCCGTGCAAAACCGGCATGAACCGACGGAACATCTGCCGCCGCATCCTCATCGCCCAGTCGCTCTACGCCGCCGGCGCCGCGCTCCGCTTCGTCGGCACGTCGGTCAGCATCGCCGCCATCGTCCGGGCGCGGTTGAATTTTGCGCTGGCTCCGGGGCTTCGGCGCAAGCCAGTGTAACTTCGCAACTTGCCGCGCAGTTCCGGGTCTCTACCGTTGCGCCGGTTGGGCAAGGAAAGCCGCGCGGAGGAAAATCATGCCGACTGCATTTGCAACTTCATTGGCTTCGCTGCGCCTGGGCGGATTTCACGGCGGTCGCGGAGACGGCTTCGGCTGGCTGCTTCTGGGGCTGGCGGCGATAGGCGCGCTTGTCTGGGCATTCTCGCGGCCGATCAGGCAGGCGGATAAAGAGAATCCGGAGTAAACTGACCGCATGGCTGTTTTGAGCAAATCCGAAATCGCCGCCCTCTCCACCGAGGAGCGCCTTGCGCTCATCGATGAACTATGGGAGAGCATCGAGGCGCCTTTATCGGAGCCGGTGGAGAACAAGGCAGAGGTTCGAGACTGGCAACGGCGGATTCTGGACGAAAGGTTGCTCGATCTTGAGAGATTTCCTCTGGACGAACTCGGTCTAGCGGAAGCCCGCGAACGGTTGCTGCTCTGATGGGCGCATTCACGGTTCGGCTGCGCGGCAAGGCGCTCGCCGATGTGAGCCGAATCAGGAAATGGTACATAGAGATCGATCCAACGCTGGAAGAAAGATTCGTCCGGTCGTTGAATGAGGTGCTGGACCGGATTGAGGCGCATCCTTTCGCCTATCGGGTTCTATACGGAAACACGCGGCGCGCAATGCTGGACAAATTTCCCTACAGTGTCTTCTATCTGATTCAGGACTCCCGCATCGTCGTCCTGGCCATGATTCATCACAAGCGGAATCCCGAATTGGCGAAAGGAATTCCCGAGTGACTTGCCGACACTTCATTTTTTCCGCGCCCGCGAGAACGAACTGACGCTCAGGTAGAGGAAGACCGCCATGACTCCGGCGGCGACCAAGAACTTACCGCGATCCGGCCCCTGGGCATAACTGGCGCGCAGGCGCCAAAGGGTAGGCGCGAAGGCCAGCGCCGGAAGCAGGAAGAAGACCCCAGCGATCTCCAGCCACACGATGCGGCCCACCCGCCGCAACGACCGCGGAAAGCCTCCCGCGCCGCGCGCCAAGTTTCGGCTGGTCGCTCCCGCACTCTGCCCGGCCCGACGGCCGGCTAATGCGTCCTGGCCGCCTGCTGGCCGCGCCGTAGCGGTGGCGGAGGCCATGCTCCGCCCCGCGATGCGGGCCGCCACGCGCAGCCCGATGCCCAGGGCGCGACCGATCGTCCTAGCTCTCATTCCATTACGATGGTAGCAGCGGCGGTTGCAAACCGGCCTTTTACAGTTTATGGTTATTCTCAGTTGCTCACGCGCCGCGTCGGACGCAAGCTAGAGGAATTCACGCCGCACCCGCGCTCATTCGCGCAGGCCGCCGCTCCAGGAGGTGCCTTTGAAACCGCGTCTGCGCGAACTCATTCAACAACTCGGCGAAGCCATCCACGAGTCGGTCATCGAGAGCGATCAGATTGCCGGCGTCGTCCAGAATATCCGCCAGCACGGTTTCGACGTTCTGATGATGCTGGAGGCGACGATCGCACTGAACGAGTCCGACTCCTCCGAGTCCAAAGTGACCTCGGACGGCGGTGAGCATTCCAGAGAAGACGGTTTGCGGCGGCGACGCGCACACGCCTATTTCGACCCCGAGCGCCCCTTCACCTCGAACGACCTGCACTTTCTACGCTCCCTGCGCATCTCCGTCGAAGGCGAAGAGGAAAACGCGGCCGAGCCGGATGCCGAGTAGCCTGGCGGGAGTTTCCCTGTCTTGCTCAGTGTCCGCGACGCACGTTTCCGTTTTCCACCGGCTCAGGCGGCAGCTTCTCCAGCCGCTTCTGTCCGCGGCGTCCAAGCGCCAGCATGGTCAGCCCGAAGGCCATCAGAACCAGTCCCCACCACAAATTGGCATTGATGCCCAGGCTCGGCGCGTAGAGTCTGAGGTTGCCGTTGGTCGCCAGCCCAAAGACGGTGAGGATCACCCCCACCAGCGTAAACATCGCTCCCATGGGGATGCGCAAATCGAGATTCATCGTTATCTCCTATGCTGCCGCTTTGCAAACAGGTTCGATCCTTAGTAAAAAACAATGTTCAGGACAACCGCAACCAGCAGGACGGCCACAGCCAGTGCTTCGGGGCGCTGCCACCAGACAATGTGCGCCCGCGACGGCTTGGGGGTGAGCGAGTGAACCAGCCCCACCAGTTCCGACTCCGGCTTGGGCGCGGTGCAGTAACTCACAACGATCGTCAGAATGAAGTTGGCGCTGAAGGCGAAGATGGCGGTCCAGAAATTTTGCGCCATATCGCTGGGGTAGCGGTGCAGCACGGCAATCCAGCCGCCGTGAATGCCGGGGTGGGCATCGAGAGGCAGGGTCAGCCCGTGGTGCAGAATGGCCGCCGTGGTGCCCGCGATCAGCCCGGAGAAGGCCGCGTGCCCGGTGGCCCGCTTCCAGAACATACCCAGCAGGAAGGTGGCGAAGAGCGGCGCATTCACGAACGAGAAGACCAGTTGCAGCGTATCCATGATGTTGTTGAAGTTGATGGCCGCATAGGCCGTGGCGATCGACAGCAGTATCCCGCCCACCGTCGCCCATCGGCCCACCGCCATGTAATGCCGGTCGCTGCCGCCCTTGTGAATGTAGGACTGATACAAGTCGTAGGTGAAGACGGTATTGAAGGCCGTCACGTTGCCGGCCATGCCGCTCATGAAGCTGGCCAGCAGCGCCGTCAGCCCCAGGCCCAGAATCCCGGTGGGGAAGAAGTGCAGCAGCATATTCGGAGTGGCCAGGTCGTAGTCCAAAAGCGGCTGGCCGCTGGCCGTCAGCATGGCTTTGCCGGTGACCGGGTTGATCTTGGCCGGAACCAGTCCCCGGCCCTCGGCCACCTGCGGAGGAACCACCTGAATCTCGTGAACGATGGCGCCGTTGACCGTCCTGATCTGCGTCGTCGTGCGCGGCGTGGGCAGACCGATAGCGATCAATCCCGGCAGGATCACCAGAAACGGAAAGAACATCTTGGGCACCGCGGCGATCAGCGGAACCTTGCGCGCCGACTCCATGTTCTTGGAGGCCATCGCCGTCTGAATCACCAGGAAGTCGGTGCACCAGTATCCGAAGCTGAGCACGAATCCCAATCCCATGCCCAGTCCGACGATCTCAATGCCCATGGGGTTGGTGTTGGCGTGGGCCGCGCCCTTCCACATATGCATATAGGCGGCCGGAAGCGATGCCTTCAGCCCCTCGTATCCGCCGATATTGCGCAGCCCCAGCAGCACCAGCGGCAGAAAGCCCGCGATGATGAGGAAGAACTGCAAGACTTCGTTGTAAATGGCGCTGGTCAGCCCGCCCAGGAAGATATAGGCCAGCACGATCACCGCCGAGAGCGCGATGGAGAAGGTGAAGATACCCTCCGGCGCCCAGCCCAGCGCATGGAAGAGGCCGTCGAAGACGTGTATGGCCTGCATCAGCCGCGCCATGGCGTACATGGAGATGCCGGAGCTGAAGACCGTCATCACCGCGAAGGAGCAGGCGTTCAGCGCGCGCGTCTTCTCGTCGAACCTCATGCGCAGAAATTCGGGTACCGAGCGCGCCTTGGAGCCGTAGTAGAACGGCATCATGAATACGCCCACGAAGATCATCGCCGGAATGGCGCCGATGCCGTAGAAGTGCGCGGTCTCCAGGCCGTACTTGGCGCCCGATGCGCCCATGCCGATGACCTCTTGCGCGCCCAGGTTGGCGCTGATGAAGGCCAGCCCGCAAATCCACGCGGGCAGCGCCCGCCCGGCCTGGAAAAAGTCCTTGCTGGTCTTCATGTGGCGCTTGAGGGCAAAGCCGATGCCCAGCACAAAGACGAAGTACAGCAGCATGATCGTCCAATCGACGTAAGTAAGGTTCAGCACCGACGGCTCCTTGAATTGCGAAATTGCGACGCAACCTCACTACTCTACGCAATCGAACCGATCGAAGTCCAGAAGAATTGAGTCGCATCGATCCGCGTTGAGCGACCGGCAGTCGGGGATTCAACGCATGAAAGCGGCCTTGGGGGAGGAAGGTTGCGATTTGCGAAACCCAGCGGGCAAAACAGGCGATGTCGTTATAACGGTGCGGAGACGGCGCGCCAGTCGGAAACACATTCGCAGTCGCGCTTGCCTCCGAAATGGTCTTTCTTACTCCTTGATCTGCAAGCGATCGAGCAAGGGAAACAAGGTCAGCGCGATGAGAGAGTTTCCGATGGCCTTGAAGAGTTCCGTCAGCCAACTCCATTGCATATCCAGCCCCAGCAGAAAGCGGTAGACGAAGAGATAGATGGCGCTGTCCAGCAAGGAGAGCAGAAAACTGAGGGAGAGGCGGACGGTCAGATTTTCGACGTCGATGCGAATTCCCACCGAAGCGGCCAGAAAGCCGGTGACGGTTTTTGCGATGCCGTTGACGCCTATGGGGTGTTGGCTGAGCGCATCCTCGAAGATGCCCATCGCGCTGCCCATCAGGGTTCCCTGCATGGGACTGCGACGGGCCAAGGCAAAGTAGATGGTAATCGCCAGAGGCAGATCGAACCAGATATGGTCGCCAAGCAAGCGCGGGAGCCAAGCCTGCAAGACCAGCGCCGCCAGCGGCACCAGCGTATAGGCCAGAACGGGATAGCGGTGAATCTCAATCTCGCGGCGGAAGTTGGCGCCCAGCAGGGTCATGGGTTCCTCGGCGGTTGCGGAGAGGCGTCCGGCTTCGCTTCGGTTCCAGACGCGGTCGCCGCGCCCGGCGTGAACCGGTCTGGATGCAGTGGGTGCAGCAGCTTCGGAGCCGGCGGCGCGGCGGGCGCGGCCTGATCTTGGCCGGGCTTTGGAAGGGCCGAACCGCCGGACGGATTGGGCGCCGGCGCGTTGGGATCGGTGAGTCCGGGCAGCCGTTCCGCCATGATCGCCGAAGCCTTCTTCCGCTCATCGATCGTCTCGATCTCAGATCCCTTGAGCGCCTCGCTGGTGGCCAGATCCTGCTGCTGTTCAGGCGAGAACCGAGGCAGCATGGAGACGATGACCAGCACCTCGTCGAGCCGGTCCAAATGGGCCGCCGGTTTCACGATCACGTTGATGAAACCGTCCCGCTCCGGGTCCCGCA
This sequence comes from uncultured Occallatibacter sp., assembly GCA_964565955.1. Lineage (GTDB taxonomy): Bacteria > Acidobacteriota > Terriglobia > Terriglobales > Acidobacteriaceae > Telmatobacter. Next base: position 42,549 of record CAZMHC010000002.1, on the reverse strand, counting down.
CCACTTTCTCCACCACCCCCACCGTCAGCCCGCGCGGGAATATCTGGTCGCCGCCGGCGGTGAGAACTTTTTCCCCGGACTGAATCCGTTGATCGGATACGATGCCCACAATCTGCGTTTGCCCGATGGCGTTGCCGCGCAGTATGCCGCGAGTGCGCGTGGTCTCCAGGATCACGCCGGCGCCGCTGGTCTGGTCGTTGATGGCCAGAACCTGCGCCGAGTGCGGAAAGACCTCGCGCACCTTGCCGACGATCCCGTCGCCGGTGATAACCGCCATATCGCGGTCCAAACCGTCGGCTGAACCTTTGTCTAGATAGAAGACCCGCGATGAGTCGCTGCCGCTGGAACCGATGGCCTGCGCGGCTACCGTTTTGTAGATGTACTTCTGCTGGAAATCGAGCAGCGCTTGCAGACGCTGGCCCTGTTTGGCGTCTTCCAGCAGCGCGGCCTGCTCCAGCCGCAGGCGGTCGATGGTCTTCCGCAACTCCACATTTTCCTCGCGGGTGCGGCGCAGGTCGATATAGTTCTGCCACCAGTACCCAGCGCCCTGGGTGGAATCGTGAGCGATGCGCTCCAGCGGCGAGACCAGCGCATTGGCCCATAGCCGGATCAGGCGCACTCCGGAACCGTCGGGGGAGTCGAGCGAATTGCGTCCCGCCTCGGTGCGGCGCACTTGCACGGCCAGCCCCACAATCTGCGCCAGCAGCAAGGCCAGCAGCACCAGGAGATTTCGATAGCGTAGGAAAAACGATTCCATGGCCGAAACTCGGGTTGGGGAAAGAAGTGCAAGAAATACAAGAACATGACCAGTATACCAACGGCCACCCGCCAATGCTTGGCCGCCGCCGGGGACGAGCCTCGCATTCGCGGACGCGCCGATCCACGCTTGAAACTTGCTCTGCGCCAGCGAAAGGGAAAAGAGCGATGAGTTTACTTGCCGATCAGTCCGTGGGCGATCGAGTCCAGCATTCCGTTGAGGAAGTTGATCGACTCGGGGGCGGAGAAGCGGCGGCCGATCTCCAGAGCTTCGTTGATGACGATGGGGAAGGGCGTTCCCTTGAAGCCCAGCATCTCGCCGATGGCCATGCGGAGCAGGTTGCGGTCCACGGCCGGCATACGTTCCAGCCGCCAGTGCTTGGAGTTGGCCACGATCAACTCGTCGATCCGTTCCTGGTGGGCGATGGCCACGCGAAAAAGATCCTCCGCAAAGCCGCGGACTTCAGGCTCGACCTCGTCGCCGGCCTTCCAGAAGGTGGCGCGGACCTGCTCCGGGGTCTGCTTGCCAATGTCGGCCTGAAAGAGCATCTGCATGGCCAGTTCGCGCGACTTGCGGCGCGGTTTGGCGGTCATGCGGGGCCGCCTTCCATCCCATGAGCCAAGACCGGTCCGCGGTCCCTGTCATGCTTGAGCTTGCCGCAGAGGCTTGCCATCTCGATGGCCGCCACGGCGGCTTCAAAGCCCTTGTTCCCGGCCTTGACGCCGGCGCGGTTGAGGGCCTGTTCCAGGGTCTCGCAGGTGAGCACTCCGAAGCTGTGAGGAATGCCGGTCTCCTGCTGCGATTGGCCGAGGCCGCGCGAAACCTCGGTGTAGATGGCCTCATAATGGGCGGTTTCGCCGCGCAACAAACATCCCAGCGCGACGATGGCATCCACCCGGCGCAAGTTGGCCAGATGGCGGGCGGCGGCCGGAATCTCCCACGCTCCGGGAACGCGGACGACTTGAATGTCGGCGCGCCTGGCTCCGCTGCGCAACAGGGCATCCAGCGCGCCTTCGAGCAGACGATCGACGATGACCGCGTTGAAGCGGGAGGCCACCAGGGCGAACTTCATGCCGGCGGCGGACAAATCTCCTTCGAGGGCGAGCGGTTTGCCGCGCAGCGGATCGGACCAAGCCCAGAAGGAAAAGGAGAAGCCCGGCTCCGGTTCGACGGTGAAGATGCGGGCGCCCCAAGGGGTATCGCCGATAGGGGCGAGGTGAGCGGCCAGGGAAGCGCCAGTCTTGAGGCGAGTGCCATGCAGGCGGAGCCAGGTTGCGGCGGCTTGGTGGGCGGCATCGAGGGAGGTCACCTCGACCAGCACCTCGGCCGTCGAGGGAAACTGGCCATCGACCAATTCCAGATTTCCCAGCGGAGCGAGAAACGAGACGCCGCGAGTGTTTTCCCCTTGCCAGCCTTTGCCGGGAGCGAATCCCAGAGCGGAGAAGAAACTGGCCAACCGGTCGTTGACCAGCGCGCTGCCTACGGGGCGCAGGAAAGTGATGCCCTTGACCATGACTCGATTCTATCGCGGCGGGGCTGCGATTGGCGGGGCGGGGCGATGCGCGCGCAGCGCGGCGGCGGTCGCGCCGCTTGCCGATTCGATGGCTCCGTGGAGTTGCCGGAGGACTTCGCCGCGCAAACCCGGCAACCGAGGATGTGGACCCGCAAGGCGGCTCAAACGCCCACATAAAACCAGCCCCAAACGCATGGCGAAGGCGAGACCGGCTTGTTTCAGGAATGGGCTTTCGCAACCCGCTCCTACATTGGGACTTTTTGCGCCGTTATCCATGAGCGCGCAGGCTGCCCGATGCGGGGACTTGGAAGATACTCTTGCGAAAGGGTTAGGCGGTGAGCCGCTCGAGCTGGTCGGGTTTGACGATGGTCATGCTGGCGCCTTTGATGGCGATCCACTGGTCGCGGCGGAACTGGTTCAGCAGCCGCGTGACGGTCTCGCGCGAGGTGCCGGCCATGTTGGCGATCTCCTCGTGGGTCAGAGCCATGGTGAAGCGGATTTCAGGCTTGCCGGTGTTGGATGCGCGGCCCCAGTCGAGCAGCAGCCGGGCCAGCCGCCCAGCCGCCGAGCCGGAGAGCGCCAGCCGTTTGGCATCGTGAAAGACGGTCAGGTATTCCCCGGAGAGCGACTGCGCCGCGTGCATACTGGCGATCCCGTGGCGTCCTAGAAAGTCCACAAACTCCTGTTTGCGCACCGTCTTTACCTGGCAAGGCTCAATGGCCTCGGCGGTTACCTCGTGCGGAACGTTGGCCAGCACGGCGCTCAGGCCCATCACATCGCCGGGGCCGGCAATCTTTAGAATCATGGTCTTGCCGTCGCGCGAGGTGGAGGAAATCTTGACCTGGCCGAAGCAGATGACAAAAACGTTGCGCGCCGGGTCGCCCTCGGTAAACAGCTTGGCCCCGCGGGCATGACTCATCATGATCCCGATGCCGTCATAGTCCTGCAACGCTTCGGGTGTGAGATTGCAGAACATTCGCAAATGGCGATGCTCACAGTTTATACAATCTTCCGGGGGGTGATGGGAATGGAATGATGCCATAGATTCGCCGCGGTCAATTTGCAGTATAGCGCAATTCGACCGTGAGCAAAGCGGGAATCTCCCGTCAATTTCCGTTGCCGCCCCAGACGGACCCCGGCACTGAAATTCAGCGAATCGGTACGTCGGCTCTATCCCGCGGCGGCTCCGGATTCCAGCCCTCGCGTCCTCGCCGGGCGTTCAAGGCAACAAGTGCGATAAGCGCGCGAAACCTCGCGGGCCAACTCCTCCAACAAATTCATCCGCAGCGGCGGATAGGCTTGAAACGCCTCGCGCAGGGCCTGTATGGGCAAGAGCAGAGCGCAGCCGTCCGTTTGCGCTCTCAGCGAATAGGTATGGCTGCATTCTCCCAGTGCCGCCGCCAGTTCCACCAGGTCCCCGGCCCGCACCGCGCCCAACGTCAGCCTCATCCGCATCCGTTCCGCCTGGCGCTGCAACACGCCTGAGATCACCAGATAAAGCCCCTGGCCGATCTCGTTCTGGCCGAAGACGATTTGCCCTGCCTTGAAATCGATGCACTGGGCCGAGCCGCTCAGTAGATTCGCCGTCTCGGGAGGGCACTCGAGCAACTCCGCCAGCGGATGCCGAGCCTCGGCAGCCATTCGCCTGGACCGTGCCTCAGGTTTCATGCCGACTTCTCCTCTTGCTTTCGCTCGATCTCCGGTTCCGCGACGAATGGCGCCTGCCATTAGCCAACCTGCCGATTTCCGCCGAGCGCTTCTGGAACTGCAAACTCCTGACATACCGAATTCCATGACGGCAAATCGCTCCAGATGCGGCAACGTTGGAAATGCCGGATAAATTGGGATAGGCTGGCGATTGTATCTATCCGCCGGACCTTCGTGCGCGAGAGGTGAGGACATCGTTCTCGATCGCTCCCGCGCCACCGGTTTCAGGCGGGCGTACTGGCCTCCCGATCCGTCTCGCAATAGGAGACGCTTTGCGGTCTTTCCGGAGGAACGCACAATACAGGCACGCGGGAGCAGGCCAGCAATGCAAATGCGGTGCCATGCGGTCCCGGCGTACTGCTGGCTCGCTTCACCCCGGCCACCAGAATGCTGGGCTGGTACTGCGCGATGGCTTCGGCGATCGCCTCCGCCGGTGTGCCGTCCTTGACCATGCAGCGCACTGGAACTCTCTCGCTGGGCTGGATGCCGAACTCCTCCAGCGCGGTCGCGCAGGGGTTCAGGAACGCCGAAGCCTCGGCCGACCCGCGCGCGTGCAGCGCCAGAAGGGGACGCTGAAAGGTTTCCGCCAGCGAATAGGCGGCGGCCACCGCGGCCTCGGTCGCCTGGTTGCGCTCCATGGCCAGCAGCACCGGGCCGCCGGGCGTGGGACGGTGCGCGCCCGCGTTCCAGTCCGCGGCTACCGCCAGCACCGGGCAAGGCAGAAGCCGGACCAGTTGCTCGGCGATGGCCCCCACAACCACCGGACCCGCCCCCTCGATTCCCTCGGTCCCGATTACGATCAGCCCCGCCTCGTACTGCCGGACCACATCCACCAGCATTCCGGCCACCGCTCCCTGACGAATCTCCGAATGGCTGCGGATGCCTTCCCGCAAGAGCTCGCCGGCCAGTTTATCCAGCGCCGCCCGCGCCTTCTCCGGCAACCCTTCCAGAACCCGGCCGGGAACCGCGTCCACAGCGGCATACTCCAGCGGGTCGATGCCGTGGGCCAGCACCACGCGCGCGCCGTAGGCCGTCGCCAGCTTGCGGGCATACTCCAGAGCTGCCTCCGACCGCCCGTCCAGGTCCGTGGCCACGACGATGGTCTTCAAGCCGGTTGCAAAACTCATGAATGCCTCCTGGCGCATAGCAGTCCCCCACCGCGGTTCCTGCCCGTAGGATACCGAGTTTGCGCTCTTGGAAGAGGAGGAAGCTGTGACCTCTTTCACCCCGCGCTGTGATTCTTGTCACAAGAAGGAGTTTTAGAGAAACCGCAAACTTTAGAGGCCATTGGCAAGTTACCCCCCGCTCGAACGGGAATAAGTCGGTCCAGCCAAATGCCACGACGAATGTGGCTCGACTTCTAAATGTCCAGTCTCTTCCGCTCTCCAACTTTTTCGCTGCGCATAACCTCGGTCATCGCCGGCGGGCGATTGTCAGTAATTTTTCGCTCGATTCGACCGATAGCTCCAGCAGCGATCCACGGGAGTTCGAATGATTCTTTTAAGCTGGAACCGCGCCTGCAGCGTCGGCGTCATGGCCATGGACGATCAGCACGCCATCCTGATGGATACCATGAACGACCTGCGCATTGCGCTGGCCAACGGGTCGGACCGGAAACAGGCTGGCGAACTGCTGGAACGGCTGCTGGAGTTCACGCGGATGCACTTCGCGAGCGAAGAACAACTGATGGAGCAGAGCGGCTTTCCCGGCCTGGCCGAGCACCGCGCCGAGCATACGAACTTTCTGGCCAAGATGCAGGATTCCGCGCACCGGGCGCAGCATTGCGAGGATATGCAGATGCGCCCGCTGCTCTGCTTCTTGAGCGACTGGTATTTCGAACACATCGAAGGACTCGACCGGGAGTACAGCCCCTGGCTGAATGAACGGGGCATCCACTGAAGGCCGCTCGCGCCCTTCCTTGAAGGGCCGACGAGCGCCGTCTCCCTATTCTTTCTTCTCCGCATTCCGCGCCCGCACTTTGAACCGGATGGGTGTGCCTTTGAAGCCGAAGGACTCGCGGATCTGGTTCTCCAGGAAGCGCTCGAAGCTGAAATGCGGCTTGATGTCGCGGTCGGTAAAAAGAACGAAGGTGGGCGGGGCCACGGCGGCCTGGGTCATATAGAAGATGCGCAGCCGCTTGGCCATGGGCACCGGCGCGCGCTGGAAGTCGATTTTTTCGAGGAAGCGGTTCATCTGGCCGGTGGAGACGCGTTTGCGCCGCTCGGCGGCCACGGCCTTGACCTCGTTGAGGACGCGGCCCAGGCCGGTGCCTTCGAGCGCGGAGAGAAAGATGACCGGCGCGTAGCTGAGGTACTTGAGCACCGAGCGCAACTGCTTCTCGAAGATTTCACGATCGGCGGGCGGTTTGCCATCGGTGCGGCCGGTGGTGACAGCGTCCCACTTGTTGACGAGAATGATGACGCTGCGCCCACTCTCGTGGGCATAACCGCCGATGGTGGCGTCGGCGGCGGTGACGCCGTCCACGGCGTCGATCACCAGCAGGGCCACGTCCGCGGCTTCGAGATGACGGCGGGCCATGACCACGCTCAGCTTCTCGGCCATCAGATGAGTCTTGCTCTTGCGCCGGATGCCGGCCGTATCCACAAAGCGCAATTGGCTGCCCTCGAACTCGACCACCTCGTCCACCGCGTCGCGCGTGGTGCCGGCGACGGGTGAAACAATGGCGCGGGAGGTGCCGGTGAGGGCGTTGAGCAGCGTGGATTTACCGACGTTGGGCCGGCCGATGATGGCGACCGAGGTCTCGTGCTGCTCGAATTCTCCGTGGCTGCGGTGGAGGGTGCGCGCATCCTCGTCGCCTTCTTCCGCCGGGACCGGAGCTTCTTCCGCGGCTTCCAGGGCGGCTTCGGCCTCTTGAACGGCCTTGAGTTCTTCCGCGGTCAGGACAGCTTCGGGCGGAGCGGGAATGGCTTCGGAGATGGCGTCGACCAGGTCGCCGATGCCCAGGCCATGTTCGGAGCTGATGGGAAAGACATTGCGCAGGCCCAACTGGCGGAAGTTCTCCGCGGCAAAGGCCATGGCTTCGCCTTCGACCTTGTTGACGGCCAGAAAAACAGGCTTACGGCTGCGCAACAGCAGTTTCACAAGGTCATAGTCGGGGCTGGCCAACTCGGTGCGCGCATCCACTACCAGGACCAGCGCGTCGGCTTCTTCCAGCGCAACTTTGGCCTGGTTGTAGATCTCGGTGGGGATCAGTTCGGGATCGTCGGGCACGATGCCGCCGGTGTCGACCAGGCGGAACGGACGGCCGAGCCACTCGAACTCGCCATAGATGCGGTCGCGGGTGATACCGGGCTCATCGCCGACGATGGAGCGGCGGCTCTTGGTGAGGCGGTTGAAGAGCGTGGATTTGCCCACGTTGGGGCGGCCCACAATGGCCACCAGCGGCGCCGCGCCCGCGCGGGAGTTAGTCGGCGCGACCGACCTGCGGTACTTTGACAAGACTTCTCTCCCATCGCCGTTCAGCCGGCGAATACAGTAACTGCATTCAATCTCAAATCCGCTTTACGCCGTAGAGATCGAAGACCGGTCGCGGCTAAGCGGACGTTCGAAATCAGCAGCGCGGCGGAGCCATCCTTATAGATGCTTTGAATCTTCGCGGGGAGAATCTCCGGAGTATTCAGAATCCAGAGAAACGTGTGCGTATCGAGCAGATAGGTCATTTCTCCGTAGACTCAGCGGGCGGTGGAACCAGCGGCGCATCCAGCATCCATCCCCAGCCGCACTCCACCAACTCCTCATCCGTCATTGGGTCGAAGGCATCCTCATCCCAGTGAATCTGCCCAGCGAAGGCGCCCATCAAGCGGAAGGGCGGTTCGGGATCCGTTGCCGGCTTGTTGATCGCCACAACCTTGGCCACGGGCTTGTTTCCGCGCATGACGATGACCTCCTTGCCCGCCTCCGCTTCCTTGAGCAGCCGCGGGAAGTGGGTCTTCGCCTGATGGACGGTATAGGTCCTGGACCAAGTATGCTGAGTCCACCTGGGGAAGTCAACCGGCGCGGCGGTTGCGCAGCCAATTCCGATAAGGTTTTTCCAATCTTTCCTCCGCTCTCCCGGTCCGCCAGTTGCGTCCAATCGCGCGGGAGGGAGCGATGCACATTCACGGCAGCCATATGAACATGAATTCCGCCAGCCTCTACTCCGCCGCGGGAGCGGAAAAGGCCGCCGCCGCGCAACGAGCCGCCGAGGTTCGCAAGAAGTTGTTGCGGAGCGCCTCCGGCATCGAAGTCACAGCCGACCCCGACCAGGCCTTCCTCATCGGCCAATGGATGAATCCGCAACGCAGCCAGACCCAGAACCCATTCGAGAGTCAGGACGAATACCACGCCGGCGTCTCCGGCAAAGACCCGGACTTCGGCTGAGATCGTAAGCGCGGATTGCGCCGCCCATCCGTCCGAGGCCGTGCGCAGGCCCAAAGCGCCGCTTATCCCCGTCCATCGTTTGGCCGAAAGACTGGGATCGGTTGTCAGTTTAAGGCTTGTCGGAGTTAGCGCTCTTCTCATCCACCTCTGTAACAGCCGTTGCGGACAAGGCCTTGCCGCGCCGGCTGCCGGTGTGCCGGTTTTCCATTCGTATCGACATTTCGCCCAACTGGTGGATGAGCAGAGCCACGCCGACTAAAAACGGGACGATCAATTCGCCAAGATGAGCGATGCTATAGGGCAGGGAGCGAACCTCCTCAATGCGGTGGACGATCTCCTGTATCAGCGCAACGCTCAGAACCGCGTGGTAAGGCCGGCCCAGTTTCCGGTTCAGCTTTTCGTCAAGACGATGCACGGCGCGCAGAGCTTCGACAATCATGGGTTTCCTCAGACGATTTCGGTCAACGTTCTTTCGGATAGGATATTCCATCGCAATTCAAATGAGCTTTTCTTCATCTTCGCTGCCAGTGTAAAGGTATGCCAATTGCTTCCTCGTTTCATAAGGAGGAAGCCATGAAATTAGACTTATGCCCCGAGAACTCCACTCGGGTCAATCCATACTCTGCCGCGACCGAGAAAGCGGTCGCAGCGCAGCGCCATTTGCAGGTCCGCAAGAAGCCGATGAAACACGCCGCCGGCGCCCAAGCCGGCTCCGGCAAAGCATTCACGCTGGACCAATGGATGAGCGGGGCGCGGAGCCGGACTCCCGCCGAAACCCCGCGCCAAGGCGGAGCGCCTGGCAAGGAACCGAAGTCGAGTTAAGGCGCCGACTGCGAACGCCACGCAAAAGTCCATCGAAGGTCGATCAACCGAACGGCCGCGCATCGCTATGATGGGTAGAGCAGCCGATGCCGCCTACCGAGACCGCAGCCCGCGCCTTGCCCACCCTGCATGAGTTCTTTTCTCCGGGCGGCATTCTGGCGCGTTCGTCTCTGCCTTACGAGTATCGCCCCGGTCAGCTCGAAATGGCCAAAGCGGTCGAGCGGGCGCTGGCCGAACGCCGTCACCTGATCGTCGAGGCCGGCACCGGGACCGGCAAGACGCTGGCCTATCTGCTGCCCGCCCTGCGCACCGGCCGGCGCGTCATCGTCTCCACCGGCACCAAGGCCCTGCAAGATCAGCTCTACTTCCGCGACATTCCCTTCCTGGAAACCCTGCTGGGGCCGCTGCGCGTCTGTTATATGAAAGGCCGCGCCAACTATCTTTGCCGCCACAAGCTGGCCGCGCTGCGCGTGCAGCCGATTCTTTCCGGCCTTGAAGAGATCGACCAGTGCCGGCAGATTGGCGAATGGGAGCGGACGACCGAAACCGGCGACCGCTCCGAACTCTCCGATCTGCCCGAAGCCAGCGCGCTCTGGCAAAAGCTGGATGCGCGCACCGAAGCCTGCCTGGGATCGACCTGCCCCGATTATCGCCGCTGTTTTATCACCGAGATGCGGCGCAAGGCCCTTGAATCGGACATTGTCATCGTCAACCACCACCTGTTCTTTGCCGACTTATCGGTGCGGCAAGAGGCCGCGGGCGCGCCCGATGCCGGGATTCTGCCCGAAGCCGCCGCCGTGGTCTTCGACGAGGCGCATGAGTTGGAGGAGGTAGCTTCGAGTTACTTCGGACTTTCAGTGAGCAACTTGCGCTTCGAGGAACTGGCGCGGGATACGGAGACTCTTCTGCGCGGCAAGCAAGGCGCTGAGAATGTGCCGGGTGTTACCCAGCAGTTGCGCGACAGGGCGCGTATGTTCTTTGCCGGGCTGCCTCTGGCCGGCGACGGACGCCAGCCCTTCACCGAACGGGAAGAGTATCTCGAAACCTCGGGCGATCTCTATCTCGCCGTGCGCGCCACGCTGCGCCGTCTGGAGGCGGAGATGGACGGGATGAAGGGCGTGGACGAAGCGCCGGGGCTGAAGAAGCGCGTCGCGCGGCTGCGTTCGGAGCTTGAGTTTCTGCTCGAATCGAACGCCAATAACATGGTCTATTGGCTGGAGCGGCGATCTTATGGAGGCACGGATTCAAGAACGTTCGCCGCCCGCGGAGGGCCGCGGACCACGTTCTTGCAGGCCACGCCCATCGATGTCTCCGAGTTATTGGCAGAGCGGGTCTTCGAGACCGTTCCGACCGTGGTGCTGACCTCGGCCACGCTCACCGTGCAGGGCGGCTTCGAGCATATGCGCAAGCGCCTGGGGTTGAGCGAGGCGCGGGAGTTAGTGGTTCCCTCGCACTTCAAATACGAAGAGCAGGCGCTTCTCTATCTTCCCCCGGAGATGCCCGATCCGCGCGAGCCGGAGTTTCCCGAAGCCGCCGCGCTCTGCATCCGTCAGGTGCTTGAGATAACTCGCGGGCGCGCCTTCTGTCTTTTCACGAGTTATAGCCAGATGCGCGACTTGTACGAGCGCCTGCTGCCGGTGCTGGACTTTCCCATCCTGTTGCACGGCACGGCTCCGCGCAAGGCGCTGCTGGAGGAGTTTCGCGCCACGCCCAATGCGGTCCTCTTCGGGACTTCGAGTTTCTGGCAAGGCGTGGACGTGCAGGGCGAGGCGCTCAGTTGCGTCGTCATCGACCGGCTCCCCTTCGCCGTGCCCAGCGACCCGGTGGTCGCGGCGCGCATGAAACTCATCGAGGAGGCGGGCGGCAAACCCTTCTTCGACTATCAGGTTCCCGCCGCCGTGCTGACTCTGAAACAGGGCTTCGGGCGGCTGATCCGCTCGCTCGAAGACCGCGGCCTGCTGGTCCTGCTCGACCCGCGCATTCGCACCAAGCGCTACGGCCAGACCTTTCTCGCCAGTCTGCCGCCCTACCGGATGACGGCGGACATTGCGGATGTGGAAGCGTTCTTCGACTTTGAGACTGGCATCGCGACACAATTTTGACACACGAACTGTGCGTGGCCTCAGCGCACAGCGTATGCCTGACCCGTTGAGCGGCTGACCTCTTCAAACCAGGTTGAGGGTGCACCCCGGTCGCTCGCTGAGATACGGTATGCAGAGATGCCTTTACTTCTCTGCCCCGCCCGCCTGCCCCTGCGCGGGCAGTGTATAGATCACCTCGCCCGACTTGGCGTAATGCAGCTTTTCCCGCGCCTCGTGCTCGATCGCTTCCGGGTCCGACTTCAGCCGCTCGATGCGCTCCCGCAGCCGCGCGTTCTCCTGGTTCAGGTCCTTGATCTCCTGCTGCAACCGCCGGTCCTCGGCGCGCTTTTGCAGCCAGACCGAAAGCCCGTGCCTGCCGTTGATGACGTGCCAGGTGAGCAGCAGCGCCAGCAGCACGGCCACCACCGTGCCCGCCGGACGCCAGACCCGCAGCGTCCAGTCCAGCGCCCGCTTGGGCATTGCCGCGGGCGCATTCTCCGCCCCGCTTTTTTCCGTTTGCATCCGGCCTTCCGGCATCTTGCCTCTATCCGCCTCTTACGACAGCACAAACTGCTCCGCCGCCGCCTTCAGCGCTTGCTTGTCCTGCTCCCGGCGCGTCTCCGTGTAGGCCCGCACCACCGGCTCGGTCCCCGAAAGCCGGTAGCAGACCCAGGAACCGTCGTCCAGAATCAGCTTCAGCCCATCGGTCCGCACCACGCTCACCACCTTGCGCCCACTCAACTCCGTCGGGTCGGCCTTCATCTTCTCAGTGAACTTACTCTTGGCCGCCGCGGTCAAGTGAAAATTCTCCCGAACCGGATAATAGGAACCAACCTTGGCAAATAACTCCTTCAGTTGCGCGCCCAGGCTTTTGCCGCGCGTGGCTACCATCTCCGCCACCAGCAGCCCGGCCAGCACCCCATCCTTCTCCGGCACGTGCCCGCGGATGGTCAGCCCCGCCGACTCCTCGCCCCCGATCGCGATCTTGTCCTGGTCGATCAACTCGCCGATGTACTTGAACCCCACCGGCGTCTCGTAGAGCGGAACCTTGTGATGCTCGGCCAGCGCGTTGATAAGGTTGGTGGTGGCCACGCTCTTGGCCACGCCGTTCTTCCACCCGCGCGTCTCCACCAGATAGTCGAACAGCAGCGCAATCACATAATTGGGTTGGATGAAGGTTCCGTCCCGGTCCACAATGCCGAAGCGGTCCGCGTCGCCGTCGGTGGCCGCGCCCAGCTCCGCGCCGGTCTCCTTCATCTTGGCCTTGGCATCGCCCAACAGCTCGTCGGAAGGCTCCGGCGCATGGCCTCCGAAGAGCACATCGCGATAGTCGTGAACCGTCTCCACCGCCACGCCCGCCTCGCGCAGAATATCCGACAAGTAACCCCGCCCCGCGCCCCAGAAGGGATCGTAAACCACCTTGATCCCCGACTTGGCAATGGCTTTCAAGTCCACAAGTTCGGCCAGCCGCTTCAAGAACGCCGGCTTCACGTCCGCCGTCTCGAAGCCGCCCGCCGGAGGCTCCGCTTGCGCAATCGCCGCGCCGCTCGCCTGCAGCGCCGCAACCGCCGCTTCAACTTGTTTCGTAACCGCGGGCAAAGCCGGCGCGCCGTCGCGGGTCGAGAACTTCACGCCGTTGTACTCCGGCGGATTGTGCGAGGCGGTAAAGTTGATCGCCCCGGAGGTCTTCAATTCCCGCACCGCATAGGCGATCGCCGGGGTCGGCGCGGCCTCTGGAATCGTGATCGGCGCAACCCCCGTCCCGGCCAGCACCCGCGCGGCTTCGGCCACAAAGCTCTCCCCCAGAAACCGGGGATCGCGCCCCACCAGCACCCGGTGCGGTCCCGGTTGCGTCTTCACAAAAGCGGCAATCCCCGCCACCGCCAGCCGGATATTGGCCACCGTAAACTCGTCGGCCACAATCGCCCTCCACCCGGAGGTGCCAAACTTGATCGCTGTCGTCATTCCACTCTCCCCGCGCTGTCTTCGCCAGCCATAAGTCCATACTGCCTTACTCAGCCCCGTGGAGCAAGTTGACACAAATTTGGGCGGTGTTAAAATCAGCGCGCGTGGCAGAGCAGATTATTCGGAAGGCGAAAAAATGCAAACGCGGATCAAGGCTTGGGAAGTTGCTGACGGCCGTCTAATAGCTCTTCAGGATCAGACAATAGCCTTTACAGAGTCCGAACTGGAGCGTTGGCTATTCGACAGCGGCGACATCTTCGGCGAAGACTTGCTGGTGCTTTGTAGGCAGTTGAAGATGCCGGATGGGGGGCGGCTTGATCTGCTTTGCATGGACGCTTCGGGACGGTTGGTCATTCTTGAATTGAAGCGGGATATGGGAAATCGGGAAGCACTGGCGCAAGCAATTGATTATGCAAGTTGGATTGATGCGTCTTCAACGGAAGAGGTTCGCGCACGTTCGAAGGAAAATATCGACAATCTTGAAACTGCGTTTGAGCAAAAATTCGATGCGAAACTTCCTCAAGAATGGACGTGCGAACGGCCAAGACTGGTTCTTGTCGCGGTAGGAATCGATGAAGCTGCGGAACGGATGATAGAGTTTCTGGCAGGCAGGTACAATGTCGATATAAGCGCCGTGATGTTCAATCACGCCCGCACATCGGATGGAAGGCAGTTTCTGTTTCGTTCCGTTCTCGCTGCCCCTCCAGTGATCGAACCGCAGACTAGCACAAGTTGGAGGGCGGTAGACCTCCTTGCCGTCGCCGACCAACGGAAGACTCGCCAGCTTGTCGATCTATGCCGAAAAATATCCGATCTCTGGTGGGAGGAATCTGCGGATACGAGCGGCGGATCGTTTCGCTACTGGGCAAAACTTCAAAGCGGCGGCTACCGCATGGTATTCGGGGTCAATGTTTCAGGGGGACTCGCGCATCCGGAATTCGGTCATCCTGAACCGGGCCAGCTTGACGTCTGGATCAAAGCGGACAGACTAGCTCAGGTAACTGGGGAAACAGAAGAGTCGATCAAGGATACCCTGGCGGCTGTATCTCCGCATCCCCCATTCCGTGCGGGATTTATGAGCTTTGTGATTCGGTTGAAGACAGTGGGAGAGGCACAAGCTCTCATCGACAAGCTCAGGGGATTGTCTCCCCCAAAAAGCAAGTTAAATTAGCGCATACCCAGCAAACCAATCCGACGAAAACGAGCGGGGTCGGACTTACCGCGCCTCTTTGCGCGCGACTCCGCCCCTTGCCCCGCGCCGCTCCTTCTTCGCCGCTCACGAGGCCTTGGCGATCTTCCGGGCTTCGGCGGGTTGCGCTGGATAGACGCGATTTGCCTCGGTGAGGAAGCGGTCAACGGCATCGTCGTCGTTGGGGTCGTAGGGGCCATCGTCGGGATCGTTCGGGTCATAGGGAATCGGTTCGTCCATCGCTATGCTCTTGCGGACGCGCTCCCAATCAGTTCTGCTTGGTTTGCCGGAGATGGTCATAGATGCGCCGCTCCCTCCGCGAAGCCTTCCGAAAAGAGATGATACGCATATTGTATCCCCGAACGGTGTAAACGACAGTGAGAACGCTGCCGACAGTTTCGACGAGGGCCAAATCCCGCCACCGCGCCTCCCCGCGACCAAGCTCCGAAAACGTGATCCTGTTCGGGTTTTCAAGCACCGTGTCGGCATCGTCGAAGTCGAACCCATGCTTCCGCAGGTTCGCTTCGCGCTTGGCTTCGTCCCATTCGTACACGGGAGGATTCTACGCCGAACGACGATTCCTTCGCTTTGCCGTCAACCGCTCGATACTTGGACCCGTCAAGCGGAAGCGACAATGCCAATGAGAATGCGCCGCTCTGTGACCTTGCCCCCGCGCCGCTCCAGTAAACTGGAAACGCGATGCGTGGGTTCGATAGAATGCGATGGGCCGCTCTGGCCTCGTCTCTGGCCGCCGGGCTGGTTGGATGCGGAACCCAGGGCGCGCCCCAGCCGCCTTCGCTCAATCTCCCCGATCCGGTCGGCGATTTATCCGCCACGCGCGCCGGCGACCGCGTGACCCTCGCCTGGACCATGCCCAAAAAAAACACCGATAAGCTGCCGCTCAAGGGCGATCTTCCAGTGCGTGTCTGCCGCAAGGAGGGCGCCGGAGCCTGCGAGACGGCGGGCGGTGACCTGAAGCTGCCGCCCGGCGCGGAAGGAACCTTCACCGAGACGCTGCCGCCGCTACTAGCATCCAACGCGCCCCGGTCGCTAAGTTACTTTGTTGAACTGAAGAATCGCAACGGCCGTTCCGCGGGACTGTCGAATGCCGCCGTGGTGCCGGCTGGCGAGGCTCCCGCGCCAGTATCCGGCCTGGCCGCCGAGATGCGCCGGGATGGCGTGGCGCTTAGCTGGACTTCCGGCCCAGATGCCGACCGGCCGTCGGTTCGCCTTCACCGCAAACTGATCGCTTCGAACCCCGTTGCGAAATCGCGGCAAAGTCCGCTCGCCCCGCCGCCCGAGCCGGTCGAGCGAAACCTGCTGGTGAGTTCCTGCGCCGAGGATGCGCGCAAAGAATCTTGCCGCGCTCTGGATAAGTCGATCCGCTTCGGCGAGAGCTACGAGTACCGCGCCCAGCGCGTGCTTCGCGTTCCCCTGGACGGCAAGACCCTGGAATTGGCCGGCGAGATCTCCGCTCCTGTGCGCATCGCGGCGCTCGACCTGTTTCCGCCAACCGTACCCACTGATCTCGTCGCGGTTGCCACGCTCGGAGAATCCGGCCCTGAGACCGCAACCGAAACCGCAATCGACCTGAGCTGGCAGCCCGTTCCCGATCTCGATCTGGCTGGCTACGCGGTCTATCGCCGCGAAGGCGACAGAGACTGGCAGCGCATCTCCCCCGCCCAACCGCTCCCCGCTCCCGCCTTCCGCGACCCGCAAGTTCGGCAAGGCCACACTTATAGCTATGCCGTCACTTCCATCGGACAAACAGGCCATGAGAGCGCTCGCTCCGCCGAAGCGCAAGAGACTGTGCCGGCGCCGTAGACGCTGTCTATCGCATCACTTCTTTTTCCCCGCCGCCTTGCGCGATTTTCGCAAATCTTCCCAATCCTTCTCCGTCTGGTCGGCATAGAGAGCGCCAAACTTGCTCAGCGCCTCGGCAAAGCTCTCGCCTGTGCCGATATAACCGGCGATGACCAGCGGGTCGCCGGAGCGGGCGTGGCCGCGCGCCAGCAGTTCGCCGCAGACCTCGCCGAAGGCCGCGAGCGCGCCCCCCGCAAGGTCCGCAAGATCGATGGAACCCTTGTGATCGTTGAGCTGGCGCACCAGATAGTCGCGCCCGCCGATGCGCGTCCAGCCCAGAAACGGGTCCGACTGCGCCTGCATCGTCTTCTGTCCCTCGGCCACCCGTTGCCCATTGTGGCGGGGTGGCCGCGCATCCGGCAGATAAGGCGCGTAGCCGGAGAGCGGCTCCTCCTTGATCTGCAAAAACAACGGGTCGCCCGGCCCGTTGCCCTCGAAGTAAATGCAATAATCGCGCAGCCCCACCGAGCCGGTGCCCACCACCTTGAAGGCCACGGCTGCCGGACGATAGAAAGAGAGCAAGTGTTGCCGCTGCGGCTCCAGCGTCTCGCGGTAAGTCTCCAGCGAAGCCAGCACGGCCGCCGCCTGAGCGCCTGTAACTCGCGTCAGCGTCGGCTTGACTTCCTTGAAGCGGCGCGAGTTATCCGAAGCCGCCTCGGTAAGCTGCTCCAGCGTGTGCGCCGGCGTGGCCCGCTCGGCCTTGGTCAGCGCTTCCTGCACCGGCTTGACCTCGCCCAGCCGATGCACCTGGTAGCGTCCCACTTCGATCGCCGGCATCTCGGCAAACTCTCTCATCTTGGCCGCATAACTCTCGACGAACTTCTCCACCGCAGTCCGCGCCGCCGCCTCCTTGTGCCCCGAACCGAGTCCGGCCCCGCGCCCGGCCAGCGTCAGCGACGCGGCCATGCGTTTCAGGTCCCACTCGAAAGGCCCGCGAATCGTCTCGTCGAAGTCGTTGATGTCGAAGACCAGCCGCCCGTCGGGAGCGGCATAGGCGCCCAGATTGCGCACGTGCGCGTCGCCGCAGAGTTGCGCCACGATGCCGGTGTTCGGCAGCGCCGAGAGGTCGGCGGCCATCACCGGCACCGCCCCGCGAAAGTAGCCGAAGGGCGACTCCGACATCAACTCGTACTTGAGCTTGATGAGCGACGGAACGCGCCCCCGCATCGACCGCTCCAGCAGCGCCGCCGCGGAGATTTTGCGCGCCTTGGGTTTCAGTTCGCCGTGTTCCTGGCGGCCCACCTGCTTGCGCCGCGACTGGCCGAGATTCCTGCGCTCTTCCGGAGTTGCCCAGTGCATAGCAGTGAACAATACTAGCTTTGCCTTCCCGATGCAACCCGCAGTTTCCGAAACTTACTGCTACGGTAACAAAGTGAAGTTGCCGTTTCTCGAACGGGGTGGCAATCTAGGCGACAATGGATGCAGCAGCTATGTCGCCCGCCTCTCTCCAATTCGCCGCCGCCTCGCAAATCGTGGGTGAACTGCGCGCGGCGGGCTATGAAGCGTATCTGGCCGGCGGTTGTGTGCGCGATTTGCTGTTAGGCCGCGAACCGCACGATTGCGATGTGGCTACCTCCGCGACGCCCGATGTCGTGCTGCGCCTCTTTCCACGAACCTTTGCCGTCGGCGCTCACTTCGGCGTAGTGCTTGTCTCCTCCGCCGCTCGCAGTCCATCCAACGATGCTTCCGCCGCGCAAGCGGAGTCAGCCCCCCCGCAGGTGGCGCAGGTGCTCACCGAGGTGGCGACCTTCCGCTCCGACGGCGCGTACTCCGATGGCCGGCATCCCGATGCGGTGCGGTATACGACCAGCGCCGAGGAGGATGTGCGCCGGCGGGATTTCACCGTCAATGGCCTGCTGCTGGACCCGACGATCCTGTCAAGCGCCGTGGCGAATGGACAAGCGACCAAGAACGCAGGTCCTTCGACTCCGCCGCGCTTCGCTCAGGATGACAGCTCGATCGATTGTTCGGATGACCTTCGCACCGCGGTAATCGATCATGTGGGCGGAATTGCCGACCTCGAAGCCGGCGTCATTCGCGCCATCGGCCGCCCCGAACCGCGCTTCGAGGAAGACCGCCTGCGGATGCTGCGCGGGGTGCGTTTCGCCGCGCGCTTTGGCTTCGAGCTGGAGGCGGGAACCGCGGCGGCGATGCGCGCGCTGGCGGCCAAGACCGCCACCGTAAGCCGGGAGCGGGTGCGCGACGAGTTGACCAAGATGCTCACCGAAGGGCGGGCGCGCCGGGCCTTCGAGTTGCTCGATGAGACCGGCCTCTTGGCCCACGCGCTGCCGGAAGTCGCGCGCATGAAGGGCGTCGAGCAGCCGCCGCAATTCCACCCCGAGGGCGACGTCTGGACGCATACCTTGCTGCTGCTCGGCCAACTGGAGGCGAGTTGCCCGCTCACGCTGGCCTGGGGCGCGCTGCTGCACGACGTGGGCAAGCCCGCGACCTTCCGCCGCGCCGAGCAAATCCGCTTCGACGGCCACGTCCAAGTAGGCGTGGCCATCGCTGCCGATATCTGCCGCCGCTTCCGCTTCTCCAACGACGAGACGCGGCAGATACTCGCGCTGGTCGAAAATCATATGCGCTTCGCCGACGCGCCGCGCATGAAGGCCTCCACATTGAAGCGCTTTTTCCGGCTCGATAACTTCGAGCGGCATCTCGCCCTGCACCGCATGGATTGCATGGCCGGAAGCGGTAACTTGGAGCACTGGGAGTTTGTGCGCGAGCGCTTCCAGGCCATGCCGGAAGAGGCCGTGCGCCCGCATCCGCTCATCTCAGGCCGCGAACTCATTGCGGCCGGATACAAGCCCGGAGCCGGCTTCAAGGAGATGCTGCGCGCCGTCGAGGATGCGCAGTTGGAGGGAACGATCGGGACGGCGGAAGAAGCGCTCCGACTCATCCTGGGGCGCTATCCTACAATAGAATGAGGCGCGCAAGCGAATATAATGCCTGACCTGCAAAAAGCGCAAACATTCCGTATTCCCACACTAGACGGCTGGCGGGGCATCGCGATTCTGATGGTGATTGTGACCCATCTGCAAGCCGGCCTCCTAGGCTATGCCTGGGGCGGTCACCAATGGTTGAATATGGGCCAGCACGGCGTGGGCATTTTTTTCGTCCTCAGCGGATACCTGATTACCGCCCGCCTGCTCAATGAGGAGAAAATCAACCTCCGCCGCTTCTATCTGCGCCGCTTCTTTCGTTTGATGCCTTGCGCGTGGACCTATTTATTGGCAGTGATAGTATTTGCCCAGCTAACGCGGCTCCCCCTCGTCGGCATCGATTTATGGTCTTCTCTGTTTTTCTTTCGCAATTACTTTCCTGCGATCCCGCATATGTACGCACTCACCGCGCACTTTTGGTCGCTTTCTCTCGAAGAGCAGTTTTACCTGGGTTGGCCGCTCCTGCTTGCACTTACTGGAAGAACCTGGGCACTGCGCTTTGCCGTCGCCGGGACAGTCGCGTCCGCCGTTTATCGTTTCTGTCATTGGCGCGCCTGCACCGAGACGCCGATGATGAATCTCCATACAGAGGTCCGAGTCGATGCGTTGCTTCTTGGTTGTACGATGGCCATCCTTCTAAGGCACGACAAGGCGCGAGCATGGATAAGACAACACGGGGCTGAGCTTTTGTGGTTTTGCATCCCAGCCTTTATGTGGTACGTTTATAGCTATCATGTACTCATTCCTTTCACTGAATCGATTGTGATTGCGGCGATGCTCGTTTGCACCAGCATGAATCCATCGTCGGTTATAGGTAGAGCGCTTGAATGGAAATACTTGAAATTTCTTGGCACGATCTCTTATAGTCTCTATGTTTGGCAGGAACTCTTTCTTGTCCCGCACTGGGGCTGGTCAGGAATTGCGTTTCTGCCGTTCGCCGCTATAGTGAGTTGGAGATACATCGAACAGCCTTGCATTCGTTTTGAAAGAAAGATCGAGAAGAACCATAGCTTTTGGGATCGCCCTTCGCAGCACCTATATTCCATCCGTGAGCAATGAGTATCTGATTCTGAACTCAGCAGTAGTTCGAACATAATCTTCGGCTGAATCGTTTTGAGCGCATGAACGCACACAGCGTCGCAAGCCGCTGAAAACCGATCCATGTTCCCTAACTCTCCCATCTCAAAAATCCACGTGCGCCCGCACCGATCCCACCCAAACCGGCCCGCGATCGCGGTTATAGCCGGGGTTATCTATATGCTGCACATCCAGGGCATAGAACAGCCCCCGCCAGGCGTGCCAGTTATAGTAACTCTCCACTATACTTTCGCGGCCGTAGTTCAGGTTTCCGTCGCCCAGGATGAAGCCCAGGCCGCCCAATCGCAGATAGTTTTGATGATCGCTCTTGATGCCGTTCGTGACCACCGCCAGTCCGACCTTGTCCACTGGGCGTCGCCAGCGGGTTCCCGCGTAATCGGCGCCCACCTCGACCGTCTGGTCGATCTCCGTATAGGCATACGACTCATGCTGCCCCTCGTTCCAGCCGAAGCGGGCAAAGACGCGCAGATTCGCCGTAACCTCCTGCTCGGTGTTGTAGCCGAAGCCGTATTTGAGCGCGCCATTGCGCTCATGGCGGGTGATGTCCGGCGCCCCGAGAGATTGGTCGGCTCCGTTCAGGAATGACTCCACAGCCTCGCGGTACGTGCCCATGTGGGCGCGGTTGGCATAGAACAGCAGCCGCGTCGTGCCCTTGCGCTCCCTCACCAAGCTGTGGCGCAGCTCGAACTCCCCATCCTCGCCGTGGGCGCGGCTGAAGGCCCAGTCCAGGTCGATGCCGTTGGCCACCGTGGGCATGGCGAAGATGCCGTAGCGCAGGCTCCAGATACGGTCGTCGTACTCGATCATGCCGCCGGTCGTGTAGCCGCGCGTATCGGCCG
This sequence comes from uncultured Occallatibacter sp., assembly GCA_964565955.1. Taxonomy (GTDB): domain Bacteria; phylum Acidobacteriota; class Terriglobia; order Terriglobales; family Acidobacteriaceae; genus Telmatobacter. Next base: position 21,390 of record CAZMHC010000002.1, on the reverse strand, counting down.
CGTAGTCCCACGCCCCGTTGTTGTCCACCGCCCAGTTCATGAACTGCAAGTGACTGTCGGAGCCGGGGCCGTTTACGTCGAAGAAGTCGGGCAGCGACATTTTGCCCACGCGCGCCTCCACCCGGCGCAGCGGTACGCTGGGCGCAACGGCAAAGGGGCCAGGCTCCTGCTCGGTGGTCTTTTGCGTAAAACCGACGGTCTGGTGGATCTCGTAGCGCGCCGAGTACGGAGTCTTGCCCAGATTGGGGTTGCGCACCACGTCCAGGTTCGTAAATGCGGCGATTCCCAGCGCCTCGCTCAGTCCGCGGCCCTCGGCGGCTTCCAGGTCGTAGATGAAGTCGGTGTTGTAGCGGATCGAGTGGTTGCGCCGCGCCGCCGTGAAAAATGTGCCCAGCATCGAGACCTTGTATGCGCCCTGATTGATGAAGCTGTTCGTCCCCTCGTAGAGGGAATGGAACGGCAAGTCGCCCTGAAGGATGAAGTTGGCCTGGCCGGAGAGCCAGTAGCGGCCATTCTCCGGATGCGCAGCCATGCTCACGATGGGCGCGTCCTGCGGTTCGCGGCCTACTGGGCTCATGTCCCCCGGCTTTCTGCCGATGCCGCCGCTCTGGGGAGGGGTTGCGCGAGCGGCAAGAGGCGCGGCGGGCAGCTCGATGCTATCGGCGTTCTGCGCGTAAACGGTTCCGGCGGCGAGAGCCAGAACGATCGCCAGACAGGTCGATCCCCATGCACCGCACGAGAGGAGCCGACGGCGAAGCGGAGCGGCGGAACGAATCATCGGAGAGCCTCCATGCGGGATGCGCAACGCGGGGAATCGGGAATAGAATGAAATTGCAACCATACCCCCACTAGGTAGATACCATACCGGGGGTGGGTATTGTCAAGAGGAGAATCCCCATGTCCCATCACGAACGGGAAAAAATGAAGCTTTTGCAGCGCCTCCGCAAGCTGCGCGGCCAGTTGGACGCGGTCGAGCGCTCCCTCACCGCCGACGAGGACTGCGGCGGCCAACTGATGCTGCTGGCCGCGGTGCGCGGCGGCGTCAACGGCCTCATGGGCGAGGTGCTCGAAACCCATATCCGCTTTCATCTCGCCGATGGCGCCAAGGAACAAATCGCGCCCGAACTTGCCGAAGACCTCATCGACCTGGTGCGCGCCTATCTGAAATGACGGCCTTTTCAATGAGCCTTGACGATGACGCTCAGTCCATAAGGCGAGTTCAACCGGACTGCCTGCGTCCATCCTAGAGCGCGGACAGTCCTGGAATTGTTAACGTTCTGTTGATTCTTCGCGGGTTTTCGCCGCCGCCAACCCATTCAGGAATCGCCAAGACTGCCGCCCGCATCGAAGAAGGCAAACCGGCGGGAGTTTCCTCCTGCCAAGAAGACCAATCGAATCAGTTGTTTTTCGATCCAGATTTGCCGCTCCAGAAAGGTGCCGCGCATGAGTCACATGGGAATGGGCGGAACCCACGGCTCCGCCGCCGCCAACTGGGCCGAGCGCAGCGCCGGCGCAACCACCGCCCGCCGAGCGACCCTCGACAAGCTGCCCAAGCGCAAACCCGACCTAAAGCGCGTTTGGCCGCTCATCCGCTCCATGCTCATGCCCCGCGTCTGGATATTGGCCCTCGGCCTCGGCCTCACCTACATTCGCGTCTTCGCCAGCCTCACCGTTCCCCGCGTCAGCAAAGCCCTCATCGACAACGTTCTCAACGCCCGCCCGCCCCATCCCGAACTGCTGCCGCGCTATGTAGCCATCGTCGCCGTCGCCACCGCCGTCCAGGTTGTCGTCTCCTTCATCCTCACCCAACTCCTCTCCAAAGAGGGCCAGCGCCTCATCGCCAGCCTGCGCGTCCGCGTACAGCGCCACGTCGGTCTCCTGCCCGTCTCCTTCTACGACGCCAACAGCTCCGGCGCCCTTGTCGCCCGCATCATGAGCGATGTTGAAGGCGTGCGCAACCTCATCGGCACCGGACTCGTCGAGTTTGCCGGCAGCATCCTCACCGCCGCCTGGGCGCTCACCGTCCTGCTCCAGCGCAGCGTCCCCATCACTCTCACCGTCTTCGCCATCGTCGCCGCCTTCGCTCTGCTCATGCGCCGAGCCTTCAAGTTTATCCGCCCCATCTTCCGCGAGCGAAGCGGAATCAACGCCGAAGTTACCGGCCGGCTCACCGAATCCCTCGGCGGCATCCGCGTCGTCAAGGGTTACCACGCAGAGCTCCGCGAGGCTGGCGTCTTTGCCGCCGGCGTCGACCGACTACTCTGGAACGTCGTCAAATCCCTCACCCTGACCAGCCTGCTCGGCTCCGCATCCGCCACCGTCACCGGCCTGGTCGCCGTCATCCTTATCTACATGGGCGGCCATCTCGTCTCCGCCCATCAGTGGTCGATGGGCGATTACATCCAATACGGCGCCTATCTGGCCTTCATGACCGCCCCCGTCTTCCAGATCGTCAATATCTACACCCAGATCACAGAAGCCCTTGCCGGCCTCGACCGCACCGCCGAAATCCTCTCCGAGAGCGACGAGAACCAATCCCCCGGCCGCGCCCTCCCAATGCCCCCCATCGACGGCCACGTCCGCTTCGAGAACGTCAACTTCGCCTACGTGCAGGACAAGCCCGTCCTCAACGACCTCAGCTTCCACGCCGCCCCCGGCACGGTCACCGCCCTGGTCGGCTCCTCCGGCTCCGGCAAATCCACCATTGTCAGCCTGGTCTGCGCCTTCCACACCCCCGTCTCCGGCCGCGTCACCGTCGACGGCATCGATCTATCCACCGTCAATCTCGGCTCCTTCCGCTCCCAGCTCGGCGTAGTCTTGCAAGACTCCTTCCTCTTCGATGGAACCGTCCGCGAGAACGTGCTCTTTTCCCGTCCCGACGCCTCCGAAGAAGAGTTCCTCGCCGCCTGCCGCGCCGCCCGCGTCGACGAGTTCGCCGAACGCTTCCCGGAAAGCTACGACACCGTCGTCGGCGAGCGCGGCGTTAAAGTATCCGGCGGCCAGCGCCAGCGCCTCTCCATCGCCCGCGCCCTGCTCGCCCAGCCCCGCATCCTCATCCTCGACGAGGCCACCAGCTCCCTCGACTCCGAGTCCGAAGCCATGATTCAGCAAGCCCTCGATCGACTCATGCGGGGCCGCACCACCTTTGTCATCGCCCATCGCCTCTCCACCATCCGCCGCGCCGACCAAATTCTGGTCATAGAGCAGGGCCGCATCCTCGAACAAGGCAGCCACAAGCAGCTTTACGCCCGCAAAGGCCGCTACTGCGACCTCTATACCCGCCAGCACGGCTTGGCCGCAAACCTCTTTCTCGCCCCCGGCGAAGGCGACGACGAGGAATCGTCCGATTCAGCCGAAAAAGACGCGATGGGTCCGCCCACCGAAGAAGATTTGCTCCCCGCGCTCATGCGCCAAACCCCGCCCCATCCAGGCTGAAACGAATGGAGGTGTGGGATGTTTCACGGTCCTAATACTTGGGGTTCGCCCCCGCCGACCGGAGATGGCGCGGCCAACCTTGGCTCGCAAGATCGCGGCATCGCGCCGAATGTCTGGAAGAGGGGAGAAGCGTGCGACGCGGAACGAGTGAAGTTACAAGCGGCTTGAACGCATGGTAACTCGTTGGAGAGCGTATTTGCCGCAACTTGCACGGCGACTGAGCGCTCGGGTTCGAGGATGAGTGTCTTCCGTCGGGATAAGCCATGCCATCGCAAGGCAAAGTTTCAGGGCCGCCGTATGCCTCCTCGGACAACTCGAGAAAGCCGTGGGCCACGAGTCTCGGATGGAACCATGGTTGGCAATTGACACCTGACGCTTGCAAGCGCACAGAAAGCGGGAAGAACGCGAACGAAAACGACGCCGATAACCTCCCCCGAATGCAAGAAGGAAAACGGTGCCCCGGCGAAGTGTGTGAGCGCTGCCGACTGGGCGGAAAACCGTCCATTGCACCGCGGGTCGATAGGCTTTTTCGCTTGACAAAGCAATCGCCGGCGGACTATACAGTGGCCTGCGGGCAGCAGTGCGACGATCGTTCCCCAGCAAGCTGGCCGTACCGTGAGTTCCCCACAGCACTATGAGTCCCCCATGGTGCTGTGAATCCCCGATAGTGCTGTGAATCCCACATGGTAACCGGTTACTGCAACAGTTGAACGTCGAGATAACTTAACCGGCAGGCGCAACCGTCTGCCGCCCACTGTGAATACCCAATAGGTATCGAAGGAGGTTCATATGACAAACGCACAGAATTGGCATTCCCACAAAGGTTTGAGCCGAGCCGCGCTCGGAACCGTTATGTTTGGAATGACGCTGTTGTCGCCCCTGGCGTACGCCCAGGTTGACTGGCTTCAATTTGGTTTTCTGCCGGACAAGACCGGCAACAATACGCTGGAAACCAAGATTACCCTCGGCGATGTTGGCGGTTTGCAACCGCTCTTCACCACGCCCTTGAGCCACAATCCGGACGGCGCGCCGGTGTTGTTGACGGGTGTGACCACTCCCAGCGGCGTCAGAGATCTCATCTTCGTTTTTGCCGAGCAGGGTTATACCACGGCTTTCGATGCAAATACGGGAGCGCAGGTTTGGACCGCCGACTTCAGCACCGGCGCGCCGGTTAGCGGCGGGCCGCCGTATCCCGACTTTGCGTCGATTCAAACTTCGAACACCTCTCCGGCAATCGATCCAAATCGACTGTACGTTTACACCTTCGGGATGGATGGGAACGTTCACAAGCTGAACGTGGGCGATGGCTCGGAAGTAACTGGCGGCGGCTGGCCGGAGAGGATCATGAACGACGACGGCAAGGCCCGGGGAGCTTTTACGATCGCCACGGCGGCCAACGGTCACACCTATCTGTATGGAAATGCCGATAACACAGAGGGTAACATGACCACGATCGACCTGGGGACCGGCGCCCAGCACGTTTTTAACACGTCCAACGCGCAGGACCCCGATACGCACAGCCCCAGCGGAGGTTATGGCGCGGCCACCCCGTGGTCGCGCGGTCCGGCATACAATGCCGCCCTCGACCGGGTGTTTTTCACCACCGGCACTTACGCCAATTTTGTCCCCGGCCACGACTGGGTGGAAAGCCTGCTGGGGATGGCTCCCGACGGGAGCACGAATATCGTCGCCGGCGGCGGGTATCCGGTGGATAGTTACACGCCCACGGCATGGCAAACTTACATCAATGACGATGCCGACCTTGGCAGCGCCAATATCATCCAATTGCCCACCGGCTTGAGTGGCAAGTATCCCCATCTGGCGGTGATGGGCAGCAAAGACACCACGATCCGCATATTCAATCTGGCTAACTTGAGCGGCAAAGGCGCCCCCGGCAATACCGGCGGCGAACTGCAGCAGATACCAGGCCCAAACGGTGGATTGATTCGTTCCCAGGGAACCACCTGGACCGATCCGGCGACCGGTATTGTCTGGGTGTTTGTCCCCGGCAACAATGGCATTTGCGGGCTGCAAGTGGCAATTGACGGTTCGGGCAATCCCACCTTGGTGACCAAATGGACTCTTAACAACGGCTGGACGACCTCGGCCATCGTGGCTAACGGCGTCTTGTTTGCCGCCGTGGGCGGTGGCGAACATACCGACACCACCGCAACGCACTCTTTGCAGGCGATCAATCCCACCACGGGCGCCGTGGTCTGGTCTGGCGCCATAGGTCAGTTCCATTGGGCCAGTCCTATCGTGGTCAACGGCATTGTCTATATGACCGACGGCAATTCCGGAGGCTTTGGCACCGGCACTGACGGCAATTTGCACGCTTGGCATCTGAGCGGCGGCGGTGGTGGCAGCTTCACGCTGGCGCCCTCGTCCGGCAGCCTCTCCGTAACCCAGGGCGGCAGCGCGACCGATACCATCGACGTGACCGACCTAGCCGGATTCGCCGGCAGCGTAACTCTGTCCGCCTCCGGCCTGCCCAGCGGAGTCACTGCCGCATTCGGCACTAACCCCACCACAGGGTCCAGCGCGCTCACTCTGACGGCCAGCGGCTCAGCCACTGCCGGAACTTCGACAATCGCCATCAAAGGAGTATCGGGAAGCCTGACCGCAAGCGCTGCCATCGCGCTCACCGTCGCCAAGAGCGTGTGCGGCGCCGCCAACCCCATCGTTCCCTATGTCGCGCTGAATGGCGTCTGGAATCCGACGCCGGAAAGCGCGGTCACCGTGGCCGCGGGAGCGAAGGTAAGCCTCGGTCCCTGGCCAACCAGCGGCGGCGCATGGAGTTGGACCGGACCTAACAACTTCACATCCGCCGCGCGCGAGATAGATAACATCGCGTTGAGCGCCGGAGCCAACGCTTACACAGCGACTTACACCGTCGGCGGCTGCTCCTACACGCAGGCGTTTGTCGTCACGGTCAACTCCGCCAACCCCATCGTACCCTACATTGCGCTGAATGGCGTCTGGAATCCGACGACGGAAAGCGCGGTCACCGTGGCCGCGGGAACGCAGGTAAGCCTCGGTCCCTGGCCAACCAGCGGCGGCGCATGGAGCTGGACAGGACCCAACGGATTCACTTCCAAATCGCGCGAGATCGATAACATTGCGCTGCCTTCGACAACCGACGTTTACACGGCGACTTACACCATCGACGGAACCGCCTACACGCAGGCCTTCACCGTCACAGTGAGCGGCGGCAGCGGCACTCTCATCGCGAACGGGACTTACATTGTCGCCAGCGTCGAAAGCGGCTTGGCCATCGACGATCCCGGTTCTTCGGCTACGGACGGCGAGGATATGCAGCTTTACACCGTCAACGATGGAACCAACCAGCAATGGAAGATCAACAACGTAAGCGCCAATGTCATCACTCTGACCAACGTCTCCAGCGGACAACTGCTCGACGTAGCCGGAGCCTCCAAAGCGGCCCAGGCTCTCGTCGTTCAGGAGCCGGCTGACGGCGCGACGCACCAAGAGTGGAATGTCGTTTCCGTGGGTAGCGGCATCTTCGAACTCACCAACGTCAACAGCGGACTGGCGCTGGACGTGGTTGGGGGAGGAACAACCAACAAAACCGCGATCGATCAATACGCCTACGGCGGCGCAACCTGGCAGCAGTGGAAGTTCATCGCTCCGTAGGCTGATGCGGTAGCATTCAACGACGGCAACGTCCAGATGAGCGGCAGCAGCAGCTACATGGCCGGTTACAACGCCATGACCAACCAGGCGAACAGCCGAGTCACCGCCGCTTACGACTTCAACGGGCGAGCGGCCCCGTTCCCAGCGACTTTTCAATACCACGCTGAGGGTGCCCCCGGTCCCTTGCATTTGGGGACCGGGGAGGGAAGCCACACAGATGGGCATCCCAGTCGGCGGGTGGCGGGTGGCCCCGTTCCCAGCGACTTTTCAATACCACGCTGAGGGTGCCCCCGAGCCTGTCCTGAGCTTGCCGAAGGATCCCTAGCTTGTGGGTGCCGGGGATGGAAGACTCACACTACGCTGTCCTCGGATTCACAATTGGAGTATCCCTATGGCGCGTGAGAGGCGAGAGTGGCCGGCAACTGCCCGAGTGATTGCACTACCGGCAGTTCGACTCCTCCTCCCCGGTCCCTCGCCTTGGGGACCGGGGTGTGGGAATCGAGATGCCTGTTGCGCATCCACGCAGGCAGTTGCCAGCCTCTCTCGCAGGCTGTTCGATGAGCGGGCCCAGTCTCGCTTCTGAGACTTGGGAGACCACCTCAAGGCCATAGCTTATCATCGGCATAGTGTGTTTTGTCGTCAGGGGCGGTTGCGTACCTCTATGCGGATACGTTGGAATCGGTATTGTACGGTCGGTTCGGCTCTGGTAGTTCTGTCTCTGACCGGTTGCGTCTCCTCCAACCCCAAGGCTTCTTCGCCCGCCGCGCCGCCACAAGCCACCGCGCCCGCCTTGCCCGCGCCTGCGCCGCAGCCCGCCGCGCTGCCATGGCCTCCGCCCCTCACCGCCCGGCAGCGGCGCGTCAAGGAGCTTATCGCCCAGGTCGAGAGCGCCTACGCGCAGGGCGAGATCGACTATCGCAAAGGAAGATTGCCGGAGGCCAAGATGGAGTTCGATCGCGCCGTCGATCTCATGCTGTCCAGCGGCATCGACATCAAGAGCGACTCCCAGTTGCAGGACGAGTTCGACCGCATCGTGGATGGCGTGAACGCGCTGGAGATGGAAGCTCTCAAGCAAGGCAACGGCTTCGTTCCCAAAGAAGAGCCCGCGCCCGCCGACGTTGCCGGCGACGTCACCTTCCAGGTGGACCCCAACATTGTGGCCAAGGCCCAGGCAGAGCTGGCCACCACCAAGTCCGATCTTCCACTGGTGGTCAACGACTACGTGGCCGTCTATATCAACTTCTTCGCCAATACCCAAAGGGGGCACAATACCCTGCTGCACTCTTTCCAGCGCGGCGGACGCTACAAGGCGATGATTCAGCGCGTCATGGCGGAAGAAGGCGTGCCCCAGGACTTGATCTATCTTGCCGTCGCCGAGTCGGGCTTCAATCCCCGCGCCATGAACGGCCACTCCGGCGCGGGCGGTATGTGGCAGTTCATGCCCCACGGCAACTACGGCCTGGAGCGCAACGCTTATGTGGACGAGCGCTTCGATCCCGAAAAATCCACCCGCGCCTACGCTCGCTACATGAAGTTCATCTACGACCAGTTGGGCGACTGGTATCTCTCCATGGCCGGCTACGACTGGGGCGCGAGCAATGTGCAGCGCGCCGTGCAGAAGACTGGCTACGCCGACTTCTGGGAGCTATACAAGCGCAACAATCTTCCCGCCGAGACCAAGAACTACGTGCCGGAGATTCTCGCCGCCATCATCATCGCCAATCATCCCGAGCAGTACGGCTTCGACGAGATCACTCTCGATCCGCCCGTGCTCACCGATACGGTGACCGTCAACTATCAAGTGGACCTGCATTTGGTTTCGGACATTGTGGGTGCGCCGATGGATGAACTCACCGCGCTGAACCCCAGCCTGCTGCATTCGGTCACGCCTCCCGACGCTCCCTTCGATCTGCATCTGCCCGCCGGCACAGCCACGCTTTACGACGAGCGCATCGCCGCCATTCCAGAGTCCAAGCGCGGAGCATGGCGCTATCATCGCCTTGCCGCCGAGGAGACGCTGGCCTCGGTGGCGCGCGAGTATCGCGTGAGCGTTGCCGACCTTGCCGACGCCAATCAATTGGACGAGAACGATTCCATCGCGGGCCGCGAAGCTCTTGCGGTGCCCACCTCTCCGGCAGCCGCGCCTTCGTCGCGCATGACGCTTTACACCGCGCGCAGTGGCGATACGCTCGTCACCATCGCCGATCGCTTCGGCGTCTCGCTCGATCAATTGCGCCGCTGGAACAAGATCGCCGGCATCAGGGTCGAACCGGGCCGCCGCTTGCGCATTGCCGATGCCGCCAACGTCTCCCATGCCTCGCGCGGCCGTCGCCGCGGATATTCCGCGCGCGGCGAGAGGACGCGGGAAGCCGTGCCGGCAAAGGGTTTGCGCGCTGAGCCATCGGCGGGCGCATCGCGCAATGCGCGCTCCTCGCACGAGAAGCATGGCGCATCGAGGCCGCGCGCGAATCGCTCGCAAAGCGCCGAGGCCGCCCCCAGAGCGGACAAGAAGGGATCAGCCGGCGCGACAAAATCTTCTCGCGGCGCGCGAAGGACGTATAAGAAAAGGTCCACTTCAAAATAAAAATTGCAAGAGACTGAATTACACTCTTGTCTTTTGTTGCTGTTTGTGTGCAAGCTATTGTTACAATGGCTTCCGTGAACGGAGCGCGATTCTCCGTTCGGCGAAGCGACAAACGCAACCGAGAGCAGCGACCACCGCTGGAGGCAATGGAATGGAAGAAGTGTTCAGGATGTGCGCGATCGGCGACGGCGAAACGAACGACGAGCCGGAAGAGTTGGACCCCGATTACGACGACGACTTTGAAGAGGACGAAGAGGACGACGAAGAAGAGGAAGAGGATGACGACGAACGGTTCAGCGGACACACCGCCTCGGAGAACGAGATAGGAGTGGTCGAGGAGACGATAGTCGTGATTGAGGAAGCGACCCCATCGAAGCCGGCCGCAAAGAAGGCCGCGAAAAAGAAGTCTTCCGCCAAGAAGGCCGCCAAGAAAGCCGCGGCCAAGAAGTCGACAGGGAAAAAAGTTGTGGCCAAGAAGGCCGCAAAGAAGTCCGCCGCCAAGAAGAGCAGCACTGGCGCGAAGGGCGGAAAGGCCGCGACCAAAAAGTCCGCGGCCGGAAAGAGCGCCAGCAAAACCACCAGACGAGGTAAGCCGTTGGCAGTTAAGAAAGCAGCAAAGAAGGCGCCCGCCAAGAAGGCAGCGAAAAAAGCAGTTGCCAAGAAGGCCCCGGCGAAGAAGGCGGCAGCCAAGAAGGCCGCCGCGAAGAAGAAAGCTGTGGCGAAAAAAGCCCCCGCCAAGAAGGCAGCGGCCAAGAAATCCGCAGCCAAGAAGTCCTCTGCAAAGAAGGCGACTCGGTAGCGGCGGCAATACGCAAGGCAAGCAAAAAAGCCCGGCACCGCGCCGGGCTTTTTTGCGTCCGTACAGGTGAATTGCCTACGTGGCGGCGATCTGCCGCAAATGCTCGCGCTGATGGTCGAGATAATCTTCAATCAGAAAACGCAGAGACACCGGCGCGTTCTTGCCGACGATGCAGCTTGCATCGAGCCGCTCTTCGGGAATGGCACTCACAACGGCCGCAAGAATCTCATGTTCCACTCTCCACCAGTCGAGCAGCGTGGCCCAGGGCTGGCCGGCGTAGCCATGCGCCGCTACCCATGCGTCCTGCGCGTAGTTCGGTCCCGCAAAGCTGCCGTCCGCCGCGGCGCGGACAAATCGCTGGCGGTTATTGGCCGCCGAATCGAGCAGATGGCCGACGATCTGCTTGCGCGTCCAGCCGCCATCCCGCCACGGAATATCCGCAGCCTCCTGTGGAATGGCAACGAGCGCGGCGTGAATGGCGTCGAGTTCGGCGCTGAATCTTTGCGCAAGCTGTGTTGGCATACGTTCCTCCGCGAGTGGACGATGCGACTTCTTCCCATCCTGAAACGGCAGACTGTTGCCTGGGCCGCGCGGTTCGATCTGCCGCCACGTCTTATTTCTTCAATTCAGAAAGAGCTGCCAGCACTTCTTCGGAGTGCCGCTCCACCTGCACCTTTGTCCACACCTTTGCGATCTTGCCCTGCGGATCGATCAGGAATGTGTTGCGGCTGGCTATCTTGATCCCCGCAAATCCGCCCAGCGAACCGTAAGCATCGACCGCCTTGTGCTCCGGGTCGGCGAGCAGCCGGAAGGTCAACCCTTCTTTCGTGCAAAACTGTTTGTGGCTGTCTGGTGTGTCCACGCTCACGCCCAGAATCACCGCATTCTGTTTCTCGAAGAGGGCCTGATCGCGTTGAAAGTTGTGCGCCTCGATGGTGCAGCCCCTGGTCATGTCCTTGGGATAGAAGTAAAGCACCACCCACTTGCCGCGAAAGCTGTCCAGCGAAATCTGTGTGCCGTCCTGCGAGGGAAGGGTGAAGTCGGGCGCGATTTGCCCGACCGCGGGCAGCGTTTGATCCGCCGCGCAAAAAGTGACCAAAGCGAACGCTGCCACTAGAACCGCGCCAACGACGAAGAGAATGGAATACCTCATTGGGAACCTCCAATAGGTTGGACGGCAACACGAACGGGTGGGACGCAGAGTTTTATTGGAGTCTGGCTTTGCGGCGAGAGTGCGGATGATGAAAAGCAGGCTGGTTGACTCCACCACGCAAGATGGCGAGTTGGCGGTTATCGCGCCCAGGCGCTAACTGGTCGGTTCAATTGACGTCAATGTCTCCGAAAAAACCGCCCTTACGTGAAACCGCCTCCTTTCCATTAAGTCGCTTTTGGATTCGCGCTCCGGCAAAAGTAATTAAAGCCTTCAACTGCAACCGCTGGTCGAGCCGCAGCTCATGCAGCGGTAGCAACTGCCGTTGCGAACCATGATGGCGCCGCAGGTTGGGCAACTGGGCGCGTCGCCCATCTCGTACATCTCGCGCATAGCGTCCGCGGCGTGGTAGATGCCACGATCCTTGAGGTTGGGGCCATAGGAAGGAGCGGCTGCGGCTTGAACTTCAGGGGCGATGCCGCCTCCGCTCACAGAGGAGCGTCCGCCTTGGCTGGCGCCGGGACCGCTGACCTGATTCAGCCGCTTGGCGACCTGCTCGGCCAGCTTGGCCAGGTGGTTCTGAGAGATGGAATCCTCCTCGTGATCGGAATCCTCGATCATGCTGGGCGAGGCGGGCAGTTGCGGCGCCTGTCCCCTCAGCCCTGCAAACAGCGACAGCTGCTCGCCGGAGAGGAAGCGCAGATTGAGCCAGCGAAAGATGTAGTCCATCAGGCTCTTGGCGTAACCGATCTGCTCGTTGCCGGTCCAGCCGGATGGCTCGAAGCGAGTGTGGGCGAATTTTTCGCAGAGCACCTTGAGCGGCACCCCGTGCTGCAAGGCCATGGAGACCGAGACGCCGAATGCGTCCATCAGCCCGGAGACGGTCGAGCCTTCCTTGGCCATCTTGATGAAGATTTCTCCCACCTGGCCTGTGGGGTAGAGGCCGACTGTGACGTAGCCCTCGTGGCCAGCGATGGAGAACTTGTGGGTAATCGAGGCGCGCTCGTCGGGCAGACGGTGACGGACGGCGCGGGGCGGGCCGTTGAGGTCTTGCTTGCCGGCATCGGGCGCGGCCGAGAGCGGCGCGAACTCCTGCGTCGGCTTGAGAACGGGCACGGCCGCGGCTTTGGCGATCTCCTCGATGGCCTTCTGGAAGGAAGCGGCGGCGGCGATTACCTGCTTGGCGGTAACTTCGATCTTCTCGCCGCTTTTGGCTTCTAGAGCCTTCACGTCAACCTCTGCGGCGACGCGGCCCGCAGCCAATTGCGCCAGTACGCGGCCGCCAGCGACATCGAGCGCCGTCGGCTCCTTTTTGGCATCCATGCTGACGTTCAACGGCTGGGTGCCCTTGGAGCCGTCGCGATAGATGGCCACTGCCTTGATGCCACGCCGCCAGCTTTCTGCGTAAGCCTCGGCCACGTCTTCCACGGTCGCTTCGTTAGGCAGGTTGACGGTCTTCGAGATGGCACCGGACAGAAACGGCTGTGTGGCGGCCATCATCTTGATGTGTCCCATGTAATTGATGGAGCGGGTTCCCTTGGACGGCTTGAAGCTGCAATCGAAGACCGCCAAGTGCTCGGAGCGGATTCCGGGCGCGCCTTCGATGGTGCCGGTGGCATCGATGTAACTGACGATGGCATCCACCTGATCGTTGTTATACCCGAGCTTGAAGAGCGCTGCGGGGACGGTGTTGTTGACGATCTTTATCATGCCGCCGCCGACCAGCTTCTTGTACTTGACCAGGGCCAGGTCCGGCTCGATGCCGGTGGTGTCGCAGTCCATCATGAAGCCGATGGTGCCGGTGGGGGCGAGCACGGTGGTCTGCGAGTTGCGATAGCCGTAACGTTCGCCGCAAACCAGCGCCGTATCCCAGCACTCTCGGCTGGCGTCGATGAGGGCATCGAGTTGCGGAACGCTGAACGGCTCGCCGCTCTGGCGCGAGTTGCCGATCTCGTTCACTTCGGCGCGGTGCATACGAATCACATCCAGGAATGGCTCACGGTTGACGTAGAAGCCGGGGCAGGCGCCGCCCTGGCGCTCGACGGAAGCGGTGAGCGGGGTGGCCGAGGCCAGCGACGGGCAGTTGGCGGCCACGATGGACGACTGCAGGTAAGCCTGGCCGCACATGATCGCAGTCAGAGCGGCGGCCAGATCGCGGCCGGCGGCCGAGTCGTAGGGCAATCCGAAAGACATCAGCAGCGCGCCCAGATTGGCGTAGCCCAGGCCCAGCGGGCGGTAATCGTGGGAGTTGCGGGCGATGGCCTGGGTGGGGTAACCCGATCGGTCCACCAGGATGTCCATGGCCGTGATGACCACCGAGATGGCGTGGCGGTAGGCGGGAATGTCGAAGACGCCCGACGGAGTTATAAACTTCATCAGGTTGAAGCTGGCCAGATTGCAGGCCGAGTTATCCAAAAACATATATTCGGAGCACGGGTTGGAAGCGTTGATGCGCGCGGTGTTCTTGCTGGTGTGCCACTTGTTGACAGTGGTGTCGAACTGCATTCCAGGGTCGCCGCAGAGCCAGGTGGCCTCGGCGATCTTGCGCATGATCTCGCGCGCCTTGTATGTCTTCACCGGCTCGTGGTCCTTCACCGTATAAGTGGTGAAATCGCCGTCGCGCTCGTAGGCGCGCATGAACTCGTCGCTCACCCGCACCGAATTGTTGGCGTTCTGGAAGAAGATGGACGAGTAAGCCTCGGAGTCCGGTCCCGAACCGTCGTATCCCTCCTTGATCAAAGCGAAGGCCTTGGCTTCCTCCTTGGCCTTGCATTCGATGAACTCCACGATGTCCGGGTGATCCACATTCAGGATCACCATCTTGGCCGCGCGGCGCGTCTTGCCGCCGGATTTGATAACCCCGGCAAAGGCGTCGAATCCGCGCATGAAACTCAAGGGACCGGAGGCCTGGCCGCCGCCCGAAAGCGTCTCCTGCGAGCCGCGGATCGACGACAGGTTGGTGCCCGTGCCCGAACCCCACTTGAAGAGCATCCCCTCGGTTTTGGCCAGGGTCAGAATCGAGTCCAGCGAGTCGTCCACGGAGTTGATGAAGCAGGCCGAGCACTGCGGATTGCGATAGCCGGTAGCCGAATACCAGACCCCTCCGGTCGCCGGATCCCAGTGCCAGTTCTGCCCCGCCGCATCCGGCTCCAGACGGTCGCAGCCCACGTTGAACCACACCGGCGAGTTGAAGGCCACTTTCTGGGTCAGCAGCATCGCCGCCAGCTCGTCGTGGAAGACGTTGGCATCCTGGGAGGTGGCAAAGTAGCCGTCCTCCAGCCCCCAGTCGCGGATGGTCTCGGCCACCCGCGCCACCAACTGGCGCACTCCGGTCTCCCGTTCCGGTAAGCCGAGCTGCCCGTGCAGGTACTTCGAGGCCACGATGTTGGTGGCCGTCATCGACCAGTCGATCGGCGTCTCGACCTCCTTTTGCTCAAAGATCGTGTTGCCCTTCTGGTCGGTAATGGACGCGGTGCGGCGTTCCCATTGAACTTCGTCGTAGGGGGAGACGCCATCGGTGGAAAAGCGGCGTGAAAAAATCAGCCCCGCGTGAGCGGAAGGGGTCTGGAAGGCGGCGGACGTTTGCGGATAGGCTTCGTTCATAATCGATCCTCTCAAGGGGCAAAAAATCGGTGAATGCCTCGCCTCATCCGGCGCGGGGCAACCGGGAAAAGGGGAGTCGGAATTTCCGTCAACGAACGGGAAACGGGGGTAGCGCCTCGAAATCTCTTAATCTCAGCGGCTTGTCGGCGGGTCGTCACGCCGGAAATTTTTTACAGTCCGTTAACAGCCGCAGATGACAAAATACCGCTGTCCGTGGTGCGTGTCAACAATAAACCACAATATCTAGTATTTTCCGGCCGTTCCGCGCATCAACTTTCCAAATAAAGGCAGTTGCCTGTGGAAAGCGCAAAGTCGCCTTGCCGGGCGCGGCATTGAGCGTCGAATTTGCCCGGAGTTCGGGCATACAGCGACTTGCGTGTCTGCCGAGGCTTACAAACCAGGCTATTCCTCGCGGGAACCGCGCACAAGGCGCGAATGCGGTGCATATCGGGGCGCGATTGTGGGAGATGTGGAGATTCGAGTGAACAGGCAAACCCTGAATCCGGTCGAAATGGGCGTATGCGTGAGACAAGCGCGCGGCTGAAAAAGTTATGATGGAAGGCGGGGATCGGGAAGGCGGGGATCGCCGAACTGGACTCGGTTTCGGACTTCGATTCGAGAAGACGATGGCCGCGCCAGCGCATCTTACGAAAGGGAAGCCCATGAATCCGACCGATCAGGAGCGCGATCTGGCCTTCCGGAAGACGCTGCGAAGCGCTCGCGGCACCATGATGTTCAGCGATATCCTCAAGCTGGCGCTGGAGAGCTTCCGCTCGAACAAGATGCGCTTTGCGCTCACCGCGCTGGGCATGGTCATCGGCACCGCCTCGGTCATCCTGGTGGCCACCATCGGCCTCACCGGCAAGCAATACGTCCTTCAACTGATCCAGAAGTTCGGCACCAACTCGGTCGAGGTCGAGTATGCCGGCGGCGCGGCCACGGCCGCCGAAAGGGTTCTGTACAACGACTCGCTCACTCGCGACGACGAAAAGGCGGTGCTGGCGCAGTTGCCCGGCGTGATCTACTCCTCGCCGGTGCTCACCATGCACGACCGCATCGGCTTTGGCGGAGGGGTGGTGAAAGATACGCTGGTTCTGGGAGTCAGTCCGCAGTATCTCAACATTCACAGCCTGCTGGTGCCGGTGGGCCGCTTCCTCGACGATACCGACGACGCGGCTCATATCAAATGCGCCGTGGTCAGCGAACTCTTCGCCCGCGAACGCTTCGGCAGTTCGGACGCAGCCGTCGGACAGACCTTCGAGATCAGCGGCATTCCCTTCACCATCGTCGGTGTTTTCAGGATGAGCGTGGACGACTTCGGCCAATCGGAGATCGCCGACCAAACCATACTGATTCCCTTTTCGGTGGCCCGCTACTTCACCGGAACCGAAAACGTAAACCAACTTTACTTCTCGATGCGCGCCATGAGCGAGGTTCCCGACGCCGCAAAAGAGATCGTCCGCATCATTCACGCGCGCCACCGGCCGGACTCGGTCTACAAAGCCCAAACCCTCAAGTCGCTGCTGGACACGGCGGCCCAGATTGCCGACGCACTGACCGCAGTGCTGATGCTGGTGGCGGCCATTACCCTGGCCGTGGGCGGGGTGGGCATCCTGAACATCATGCTGGCCAATGTGCTGGCACGCACCCGCGAGATCGGCGTCCGCAAGGCCCTGGGCGCCACCTACCGCGAGATCAAGCTCCAGTTCCTCACCGAGGCGGCGTTCATTTCGCTGGCCGGGGGCATCGTCGGGTCAATGGTGGGCTTGGCCCCGCCGCTGGCTCTGCGTTTCTTCACCGACTACCGCCTTCCCATCTCGACCTGGTCGGTGCTCATTGCCCTTGCCGTCGCCACCCTGGTGGGAGTCGTCTTCGGCACCGTGCCGGCCACCCGCGCCGCCCAGATGGACCCCGTGGAGTCTCTGAAATATGAGTGACGCCGAGCGCCACGCCGCCGCCCCCGAAACAGATTTGAAGCCGGCTCATCCATCCCATGCTCCTCTTGCTGAATTCAAGACGGAAGAATCGCCCACCCAAGGGCCTAGCCTCGCGCTCCTCTGGGGATTGATCGCGCTGGCCCTGGCCGCCGCCATCGGCTTCGCCCTGCTTATTGTGCTGCCCTTTTATCGCCGGCGGTAGCGGATTGAGGCCTTTGCGATCTCTAACCGGAGGAGTGACGATTTGGAAAACGGAGCGATCTCAGGAGGCGCTGGTGGCCTCGCCAGGGTTCACCAAGTCGCGGAGTTCCTTGGAGGGCTTGAAATAGGGAACCTTCTTGGCTGGAACCTCGACCCGCTCTCCGGTCTTGGGATTGCGTCCAATGCGGGGATTGCGTTGGCGAATGCGGAACGATCCGAAGCCGCGAATCTCGATCTTGTCGCCGCTCTGCAAGGCGCCGATCACCGAATCGAAGATGCTCTCGACGATCGTCTCCCCGTCGCGGCGCGTCAGGTCGCCCAGCCGCGTCACCTTTTCCACCAAGTCTGCCTTTGTCATGCCCACTAGCCTCCGCTTACAGAATAACCGGATTCCCGGCGCGATGTCGTGAAAAAGAAGAGTCTCGTGTGGAAACGGTCTTTCCCGTCAGCAAGTTGGGAAAAAGCCAAGCGGAGACGGAATAGGCCAACACAGCCTTGCCGGGTTATCATGGCGTGAGTCCCTCGCCGCGGCAGGGTAACGGAGGCGCGAGGGCGCAAGGATCGGATTTGGCGTGACGCAATCGCGGCAATACAGCATCGTGATTCCGGCCTTCAACGAGAGCGCTCGCATTCCGGCGACGCTGGAGTCGGTCGTCTCCTGCATCCGTGGGCGCGGCTGGGATGCCGAGGTTATCGTGGTCAACGATGGCTCGCGCGACTCGACGGCGGCCGTGGTACGCGCCTTCGCCGCCAACGCGCCAGAACTCCGCTTGATCGATAACGCGGTCAATCGCGGCAAGGGCGCGAGTGTGCGCGCCGGGATGCTCGAGGCTTTGGGCGAGGTGGTCCTGTTTACGGATTCCGATCTCTCCGCGCCCATCGAGGAGGCTGAGCGTCTCTTTGCCGCCATCGCGCAGGGCGCGGATATCGCCATAGGGTCGCGCTGGCTGGAGACGGGCCGACAGACGCACCGGCAGCCGCTCTACCGGCAGTTCTTCGGCCGCTGCTTCAATGCCGTCACTCGCGCGGTCATGGGGCTGAGCTTCGCCGATACCCAGTGCGGCCTGAAAGCCTTCACCCGCGCCGCCGCGCAGACCGTCTTTCGGCTTCAGACCATCGAGCGCTGGGGCTTCGACCCGGAGATTCTCTTCATCGCCCTCAAGCGCGGCTACCGCATTGTCGAGGTGCCGGTGAGCTGGGCGCACGACGAGCGCTCCCGCATCAGCTACCTCAAGGATGGAATGAAGATGCTCGAGGAGATTCTCTCCATCCGGTGGAATGCCCTGCGCGGTCGCTACGACCGGTAGATCGAGGACGATTTCCTATAACTTCCTGTTCGCTCGGCGAAGGCCGTTACCGGAGCGGGTCGCGCCATATTACCGCGACGACCGCCAACCGTTACCTCTGACGAACGGCAACAGTTACCGTGACGGTTTGTCGTTGTTACCTGCGAAGTTTATAGCGGGCGGCGCCATCGAGTATTTCACGCCAAGATCGGGCGTACACGTATCTCACACCCCGCCCTATTCGTTAAAGCCCCAATTTGACGGGCACTTCGGCCCTCGGCGGCAAAACCGATCCACTGGATTAAGGTAACCTTTCCTCGAGCGGACTTTCGACCTGGCGATGCGAATCATAACTTGAAAAAAGTCAAAAATAGGACTTGCCGAGTCATTCATTATGTTGTTAATCTAACTTCAAGAGCCGGAGTCGGGCCAAGAATATCGACAAAAGACAAAATAGGAAAGGAACGAATATGAGCGATTTGCTTCTCAGACTCTGCGTCATGATGCAATCCCCGATGGCGCAAGAGGAAGGCCAGGATCTCGTCGAGTATGCCCTGGTCGTCGGTATCATTTCCATCGCCCTGGTTTTCGTCCTGCAAAACGTGGCCAGCGATGTCAACGCGGTCTTCAGCACCATAGCCAGCCAGCTCAGCGGAACCATCTGATCTCATCCCCGGCGGTTCCGAGACGGGGCAATGCAACAAATCAATTCTCCGACAGCGGAGAACGAAGGGAGTTGCAACGTCGCTGCTTTCTCTCTTCCGTCCTTGCTGGATTGGATGCGGCATTTTTCCACGGCGCAAATGGAATCCTGGCCGGTCTTCGGCGGTGTTTGGGCGAAGATTACACTTGGATTCCCGCTCCCCAGCGGTCCAGGGATCGCGTTTCTATTCGCAACATGGCCATTGCGAACGCTCGAATCCACAGTGACGCGATCCTGCCTTCAAGGCGCGCGGGAGGGTGGCTGCGCGTAATTGCATCTGGCGAATCGAACGATCCCAGTCTTTGATCGGCGCCTACGCATGAAGAGGAGCGAGATTTCTGGATCGAAGCTCTCCCAGGGCTGTACCGTGGGCTATTCTCGCCACCTTCCTTCTGTAGCTGCGGTTCTTTACGATGGGTTTATCTGGCTGCCCCGATGCGCCCCTCAATGCAAACTCCATCCGACCGCCGCGTCCTCTATAATCGAGGACGATGAAGGCTCATGTTTATGTAACGCCGAAGACGTCGGTCCTCGATCCGCAGGGCCAGGCCATTCACAACGCGCTGCGCAAGATCGGGTTCGAGGAGGTAACCGCGGTGCGCCAGGGGAAATACTTTATCCTGGCTCTGGCCGATGGGCTGAGCGCGGAAGCGGCGCGGGAGTGTGTGGAACGCATCGCCCGCGAGGTGCTGACCAACCCGGTGATCGAAGAGTTCACCTTCCGCATCGAGTAGCGGCAGTCCACCACATCACATATGCCGACGGATACATCTCAGTTATTCGGTGGGACCGGAGTGCGCCGGAGGAGAGGTTTTCTGCCAAGAGTGTGTTTTCCCAGATTCATGAGTTTCACCGATACCTGGAAAAGAGTACGCCAGACCAATCGAAGAGAATTGTGGCTGGTGCTTCGACACGCTTCCGGCGCATTATTTTAGGACGCTCATCTTGAGGCCAGCAGCCCTCTTAACCAGTGGCTTCGAGCTAGGCTACGGTACTCGCGCTCGCCCTGGCGCATCAGGATGTCTTCGCCGCGTATCTCGACGGGCATATCGCCCTGGCTCTCGACCCTGGGCGGCATGGGCAGGACTGACATAGAAGCAGCGGCTAAGGAAAAAACCTCTTCCGCGGGCACTGTCGCCGCGATTGGCTCCGGCGTTTCTTCCATGATGATTTTTTCTTTAGCTGCTGCTTTTGCTGCTGCTGGCTAACATCTACAAGAACCGCAAGCGACTGGCCAGAATCAATCAACAGTTGGCCCCTCAAGGGGCGTAGTGTGCCCGCCGGAGGCCCAAGCGGCCTCCGGCGGGCAAAAACAAGCGCCACAACCACCCTCCACACGCCG
Source organism: uncultured Occallatibacter sp. (assembly GCA_964565955.1). GTDB lineage: Bacteria > Acidobacteriota > Terriglobia > Terriglobales > Acidobacteriaceae > Telmatobacter. The sequence goes on along the minus strand of CAZMHC010000002.1, from coordinate 696 downwards.
ACTTCAAGCAAGAACGCTGAAACTTCAGCCAGGCGCTCCTGTAACTCGGCGTTGTTCAGAGGTTCCCTAAGTTATTGAGAAATATGGTAGGCACGATTGGATTCGAACCAGCGACCTCTTCCGTGTCAAGGTGAGCTGCAATCTGTAAATAGCGGACGGCACAGTACTTAGCAGTTGGCAGAGTCGGCAAAAACGGCACAATTGGCGCTATTTGCTGCCAAAATGCTGCCAAATTTACCCGAGCGGGCCAACGGGCTGATCGTGTGGGATCAGCTCGACAACCTTCAGCATTTCGTTCAATCTCGCACCTCGGCAAGAACAGGCAAAGACCAGGCTGACCAACTCGACAGGGCTGGGAAAAGATGCCGCCAAGTCTCCGATCTACGAGTCCGTGACGCTGCATCGGCACGCAAAACCTAGCTGCTTGAATTCCCTTGGTCTGGACATTTCCAATAATGTGCTATACATTGGACCATATAAGGCCATAGGGATTTATGTATGGAGCCTTGTCAATGAGATCGAATGTGTCAGATGTTCTGCCCCCCGCCGTCAAGCGGTCGCTGACCAAATTCGGCAGCGACCTCGCAACCGCGCGGCGAAAGCGTGGACTCACAATCCTTGCCGTCGCCGAGCGCATGGGCGTTGCCAAGAACACTTACCTCCGCGCCGAGAAGGGCGACCCCAAAGTCGGCCTTG
>CAZMHC010000001.1:0-130733 GCA_964565955.1 uncultured Occallatibacter sp. | reverse complement strand
GGACGCGAAGGAATATAGCAACCCGGGTTCCTCCGGCCATTTAGAACTGCTGTTGAGGCTGGGTCATTCTTGATGGCTGATACTGCACTATGCTATCATTGATGGCAGAAATATAGAGAGGCGAAGCCGATGCCTGCCGTCACCGTTCGCAACCTTCCCGAAGAAACCCACCGCGCCCTCAAACTGCGCGCCGCGCACAATGGGCGGAGCACCGAGGCCGAGATTAGGGTGATCTTGGAAGAAGCCGTCTCTCCCAAGACGCGGATCAAGATCGGCTCTGAGCTTGCCGCCTTCGGGCGGCGTTTCGGAGGTATCGATGTCGACGTTGCCCGCGATCCAACCCCGGCCGAACCCGCAGTCTTCGAATGATCGTTCTGGACACCAACGTGATTTCGGAGCCGATGAAACCGCTTGCCGATCCGGTCGTGCAATCATGGCTGGACCGGCAGGCTGCAGAAACCCTCTACCTGACGGCTACCAACCTTTCGGAGTTGCTCTTTGGCATTGAATCTCTGCCCGATGGCAGACGAAAAAGAGAGATCTCCACGTCGCTGAGGGAGTTGCTGGACCAACTCTTCGGGACGCGCTTTTTGTCCTTCGACCGGGAGGCCGCGGCGGCCTATGCCGTGCTGGTCAGCCGGGCGATGGGCAAAGGCATCGCTATCTCCGTGGCCGACGGCCAGATTGCCGCCATTGCCGCCGTCCATGGGTTTGCCGTCGCCACACGCGATACAGCGCCATTCTTCGCCGCCGGCATTGCTGTCATCAACCCATGGGATGGCTGACGGCGTTGTCCCGGCTTCAACTAAGCATGGCGGCTACCCAGCGGCCGCCGCCACGCTTAGTTGGAGTTACGATTTCGATGGGACGATTGGCCGGGGTTAGTAGGCCGATCCTTCCGTGGACATGAGGAATGCGGAAGCGCCGAGAAGCGTGGGAGCCGATTCGGCGTTGCCGCTGTTATCCAATCCGGTGATGGCATAAGATGAAGCGCTGCTGGGTTGGTAGTTGACGCCTGCAAAGGTGTAGGCATTGGCATCCCAGAACACATCGTCGACGTAGTTGGTTAGCGTCGCGTACGCCCCGTTGACGGTGGGGCGCTCCACAATCCACTCGGCGGAGTTGCCTTCCAGCGCGGTTCCAGACGGAGCCGTGAAGCCAATATCCACATACTGGTCGGTGCTCTCGTTCACAACGTAGGCATAGCCTTGCGTGGTGGATGTGCTCCAGACTTCAACGAAGAAGTCGTCGCCGGGAGCGATGGGCAGATTGATGCCTACCGATCCGGCCGGATACCACTCATACCACACGTTGTAATAAGTGCTGGTTGTCGATCCGCTGCAATACGCATCGTAGCCGATGCCGGCTTGCAGCACATCCGGGGAATTCCAGCCGTCGATTCCTACCCAGGACGAACCGTAGTCCCAGCCGCCGGTGCAGGCGCCAAAGGCCTGACGCGCGACGGGAGTGACAAAGTCCGAAATGATGTAGTAAAAGGAGGTGCTACCGCGGTTTGTGGCGCCGCTGAGGTTCAGAAAGCCGCTCCAGTTGTAGGAAGTGCCAGTGCCGACATTGTCTACCTTGGATTCGCCGGCCTTGGCGGGACCGTGATAGCGGTTCGTCTGCACCAGCGTGGGAACGATGCGGATCTTCGACGCGCCGATGGCCTTGGCCCAACTGGCATAAGCCTTGGGGTTGGCGTCCGCGTCCGGCCGCGGAGGCAGCCCGTAATTCGCGAGGACTTCATCGCTGGCCGACAGGGCGTCGAAGCCCTCGGGGAGAGCGGCAAAGTAGGTTGTTCCAGGAAGGTTGGCAGGAAGTTCGTTGGGTTTGAGTTGTAGCGCGAAGCTTGTCGAAGACACGGCAAGCGATAGCATCGTGGCGACTGCCAGGGAAGCGATTCTCATGTTGCGTTTCCTTTGGGGGAGGTCCCCGATGTAACATCGGGTTCTTGCTCACCGGATAGTATCCGAGGTCGGTTCGCGATTGCAAGCTAAAAATCGATTGTATTCAAACTATTTTTTTGTAACTTTGCAACGCAATTCGGGGCCGTTTCCCTTTCTTGTTTCCGTTATTGCCGATATATGTTTTTCGCGCGCAAGCAACGCAATTCGACGATGGATTCCTTCAATATTTTCCCGTGAATATGAGCGGCTGAACCTTCCGCCGGGAAATTACGCGCTCATCCATTTGCGCAGTCGGCGCTGCGCAGGCTTTTCCACCAGATGGAGCGCCAAGAGCGCCATGACTATCATCAGGGCATAACTGATCCACGGGTCGAACCGCATCAGGCCCAGGCGATCCAGAATGCGCGAGTCATGGACCAGGCTCCACAGGTTGAAGTGGAGAAGATAGATGCAGTAACTTGCCTCGCCGACGAAAACCAGCGGGCGCCAGCTCAACGCGCCGGCCAGGCTGTTTTCTCCGGCCAGCCCCAGAACGATGCAGGCGAAGAGCGGCATCAGAAGGCCGTCGTGAACGATCGCGTAAGGCACCAGCGGACCGAGAGCGAGCAGGCCGTAGATCGCGGCAAAGCCGCCCAACGCGAGCCATAGGCGCAGACTGCTGGCGCGCGGCACGATCTCATCGAGGCCGGCCAGCATCACCCCGAAGACAAAGCCGGCTACGTGCGCGTAGGGCGTATACTTGAGCGCCTCGAGCCAGGGAGCGTAACTCCAGCGGTCGGGATGGGCGATGCCGTCGGGGTTGAAGGCCATATAAAGCGCGCCGGGGGCCATGCCCAGCGCCCAGACGGCGGCCATTTTGGCCAGGTGAGGCAGTATCCGCTCTGGGCGCTTCCAGCGCGCCAGCCAGGGAAAGATCGCGTAGTAGAAGGCTTCGGCCGACATGGTCCAGGCGGGCGTGTTCAAGAAAATGGCGATCGACGGAATCCAACCCTGCAGAAGCAGCGGAGACAACGCCATGCCCGTCCAAAACATGGCATGGGTGTGCGCGCCGTACTCTTTCGCCACGACATTCCAGCTCAGCAGCAGACTAAGAAGATAGATGGGATAGATTCGCGTAAAGCGCGCCTTCCAGAAGCGGACGCGATCCAACTCGCCGGCCCGCGCCCTCCTGGAGTAGTTGTAAGCCAGCACAAAGCCGGAGAGCAGGATGAAGTAACTCACCGAGACGAAGCCTGCATTGACCACCGGCGCCAGCCAGCCGAAGGTTTGCGGATCGGAAAAATGAAAGAACAGCACGTTGACGGCGGCGAAACAGCGCAGCCCTGTCAGTGCATTCAATCGTGCTGGCTTGCTTGTCTCCACTCCGCAGCTTCTAGCCTCTAGCTTCTAGCTACTGAACGCTCTCGTGCGCACAGCGCAAGCCGTATGCGAAACACCGGCCAGGACAGGTTTGAGCTAAAAGCAGGAAGCTAGTAGCTAGAAGCTGATATTACGCCGTCACCAGCGAACCGACCTGTTCGCCCAGCACCACGCGGCGGATATTCCCCGGCTGATTCATATTGAAGACGATCATGGGCAGGTTGTTGTCCTTGCACAGGCTCACCGCCGTCAGGTCCATCACCTTCAGTCCCTGGCGCAGCATTTCCATGTAAGTAATCCGGTCGTACTTGACAGCATCCTTGAAGATCACTGGGTCGGCGTTGTATACGCCCTCGACCTTGGTCCCCTTCAGCAGCACATCGGCCTTGATCTCCATGGCCCGCAAGCTGGCCGCCGTGTCGGTGGAAAAAAACGGATTGCCGATGCCTGCGGCGAAGATCACCACCCGCCCCTTTTCCAGGTGACGGGTAGCGCGGCGGCGAATGTACGGCTCGGCAAGCTGGTTCATGAAGACCGCGCTCATCACCCGGCACTGCACTCCGCGGTGTTCCAGGGCATCCTGCAGGGCAATGGCGTTGATCACCGTGGAGAGCATCCCCATGTTGTCGGCGCTGACGCGGTCCATCTGCTTGGCCTGCTCGGCCACGCCGCGGAAGAAGTTGCCGCCGCCCACCACGACACCCACTTCCACTCCCAAGGCGTGAACGTCGGCCAACTCGCCGGTAATCTCGGAGACCTTGGCGGCATCCAGGCCGAAGCCGCGTTCGCCCGCCAGCGCCTCCCCTGAAAGTTTGAGAACTATGCGTTTATACATACCTTTATGAGTATCGCATAGCGGCGGCCATTGCCGCCGTATCATAGGCAACGAGCGCATTGGCTGTCGCCGCCGTTTGGTCCGGCGGCCTTCCGCCCGCGATTCGGCACCTTGCGGTTCCTCAGCGGAAATGAGGCGCTTTTCTCCAATGCCCTTGGATGCCCTCAAAGGTTCCTTACCCGCCCAGCGTAAAGCTCCGCGCCGACTCCAGCAGCTTGGCCACCGACTCCTTCGAACACGACTCGGTATAGATGCGCAGCAACGGTTCTGTGCCGCTGGCGCGCAGCAACAGCCAGGTCTCGGCGGCGTTCTGTTTGGTCTTGGCTTCAGGATTGTCGAGATAGAACTTTACGCCGTCCAGGTCCTCCTGGCGCAGGATGGGCATTCCGGCAAAGGCCGGGTCGCCCGTCTTCAGCGCTCGGGCGCGGGCGATGGCGTCGTTCTTGCTCCGGTCGGAGATGTGCAGGTCGATACGGTCGTATTGGTGCTCGCCGTACTCGGCCTGCAAGTCCGCGACCAACTGGCCGAGCGTCTTGCCTTCCTCGGCCATGGCGTTGGCCAGGAGCAGCGAGTTCAGCAGGCCGTCGCGCTCCGGCAGGTGGCGCTGGAAGCCGATGCCGCCTGACTCCTCGCCGCCCATGACGATCTCCCTCTCCAGCATATAGTCGCAGACGAACTTGAAGCCGATGCCGTGCTCGATGAGTTCGCGTCCGTGCTTGGCGCAGATGCGGTCCAGCATCTTGGTGGTGTTGAAGGCGCGCGTGACCGCTCCCGGCCAGCCTTTGTATTTAAGCGCCCAACTCAGCAGGACGCAGAATATCTTGTGGGGATCGACGAAGCTCCCGTGCTCGTCGGTGGCGCCGATGCGGTCCGCGTCGCCGTCGGTGCAGAGGCCGGCCTGGCAGCCGTTGGCCACCACCGCCTCGCCCAGGGCCCGGATATGCGGCTCAATCGGCTCGGGGTTGATGCCGGGAAAGAGCGGATCGGGATTGGCGCGAATCTGCACGTGGGCCACGCCGAGGCGGGTGAAGATATCGGAAACCAGGGTTCCGCCGGCGCCGTACATCGAGTCGATCCCGAACTTCATCCCCGACTTCGCCAGCGGGTCTAGGCTGGTGAAGCTCTCAATGGCCTTCAGATACGGGGGCAGAAAATCGACTTCTTCGATGGCGGCGGGCGACGCGGGGCGGGGCACGGGCTGCCCCAGCATGGATTCGATCTCAGCGATGATCGAGGGCTTGCCGGAGCCGCCGTACCAGCCCTTGTACTTCACGCCGTTCCACTGCGCCGGGTTGTGCGAGGAGGTAATCATGATTCCGCCCGCCTTGCCGCGCTCACGCACTGCCCAACTGAGCGCCGGGGTGGGCGTGATGCGGTCGGCCAACTGCACCGGAATGCCGGTGGCGGCCACCGCCTCGGCGCAGGCGCGGGCAAAAGCCATCGACCCAAAGCGCGTATCGTAGCCGATGCAGAGGCCCTTGGCTGGGTTCTCCGTGGCGTGAACGTAGGCGGCGATGGCGGCGGCGGCGATGCGCACATTGGCAAAGGTGAAATCGTCGGCGATGACGGCGCGCCAACCGTCGGTGCCGAACTTGATTGCGGGATAAGCCATGATGCTGTTTCGTTCTCCCTGGAACAAGGGTAAACTACAGCGGCGTGGCCTAGCCCCTGTTATTACTTTATCCATTTGTTCGCTCTTGGATAGGGGATAGAGAGTTGACTGCTTGACGATAGAGGCATGGGAAAACGAGTCCGGTCGGGCTACCCGAGCGATGTGACGGATGAGGAGGGTCGTTTCTGGCCCCCTAAACTGGGGTATCTGCTGGCCTTGCACGTTACGGCGGCCGATGGATAGGACCGAGCGCGGGTGGAAAAACTGGCCGAAACGGTCAAGGAGTGTGCCGTAGACGCCATCAAGTTGGCCTATGGCGACCAAGTATCTACCAGCGACAACGCAGCCCAGGCGACAGAGAAGCACGGAGTGCGGCCCGCTGGGCGTCAAGCCGAACGACGATCAGGGCCGCGACCTGCGCGAAGTCACGGTGCCCAAAGAGATCGCGGAGTTTCAAGAGGCCGTACACCCCAAGGACCATCGCGTCTTCTTCGGAGCCATGTACCTCGCCAAGCTGGGGTTCGCGCACCGGCTTTTAACGATGCTTCCCGTCAACCGCGACAATGCGCTGTTTCCCCCAGGCGACTTTCGCGACTGGAGCGAGATTGAAAGTTGGGCCGAGAGCATCGCGGATACGCTGCGAGTTGCGCGGGAATCAGGCGCCTGCGATCCGTCGCAATTGAATTGAAAATTCGATCCGGTCTATTGAGAAGCGAGCACGCCGCATTCCCGCAGGGCGGCGATCTCGGCCTGGGTCCGATGGGCGGCGGAGCGGCGATCAGGATAGATTTGCGGCTCGCCAAAGGATACTTCGGCGGAGAAGCCGGGCGTTCCCAGCGCCTTCCAGAGGTGAGGCAGAAACGCCGCGTCGCCGAACCAGCACAGTTCCCGCTCCGGGGTGCCGTCGGCAACCACGTAACGGATGGCGGCCGCGGTGACCGGAGCGCCGGCCTCGACCGCGGGCGCGAAGAGCCGGGAGCGAAAGGGCAGCAACCGGCTGCCGTCGGTGCTGGTGCCCTCGGGGAAGAGCAGGACCGAAATCGGCCCCTGGAGCCGTTCGGCTATCTGCTCGGCGACTGAAATTGCGCTGCTCCGGCTCGAACGCTCGACATAGATCGTTCCGCCGGCCCGCGACATCCATCCGAAGAAGGGCCAGCGTCGGATTTCGGCCTTGGAGACGAAAAAGCAGGGCAGCACGGTGCCGTAGATGAGGACATCGAGGTAGCTGAGGTGGTTGGAGACCAGCAGGCCGCCATTGGGCGGGTGGCCGGTCACCTTGATGCGGATGCCCAGGCTGGCAATCATCTGCCGTCCCGTAGCTTGGCCCCAGCGGGCGCGGCGCTCCAGCGTCAGCGGGCCGCGCAAACGCCAAAGCCACAGGCGGGGGATGCAAAAGGCCAGTACCGATCCCAGCGCCACAGCGCGCCGGAGAGCACGGAAGATCACTGCGTGAGGGGAGCCAGGAAGCGGTTGCGAGCCGAGTCCGAAAGCAGCTTGAGATCGAGCAAGGTAAGGAAGTCGATGGTACCGAACTCGCGGTCCCAGGCCGGCGGCCCGCCGATGCGCGCGCCGATGGCCAGATAGGTTCGCAGCAACTTGGGAACCTTGACCGGAGCTGGGGCGAGAGCCGATAGAGCCGGTTCCATCGGGTTCGATTCCTGAGGGTAGGGCGACGGCTGTGACGGAGCGCCCTCCCGCTCGATGGGACAGGCGAAAGCCGCGGTCGGCGCGGTCTCGAACTCCGGCGAGACCCGCCAATGCTCAAGTTGACGATACATCCTCCAGCCCTCGTTTGGATCGCTCGAATTGATGGACGAGCAACCGATCAGGTAACGCAGTCCCATATTGGTAGCGTACTGCGCGATCCCCCTCCACAGCAGCGTCAGCACCTCGGGAGTTCGATGCTCGCGGTCGATCGAGGCGCGGCCCAACTCAAGAATGCCGGCCCGCAGAGGTTCATAAGGGGCAAAGCTGAACTCCCGCTCGGAGTAGTAGCCCAGATTGCGCGCCGCGCTCGTGCCGGATTGCATCCGATAGGTGCCAACGATGCGCCGGGAGGAATTGTCCTCCAGCTTGTCTTCCACCAGCAGGTGCTCACAGATCAAGTCGTAGCGGTCGGTGTCCAATCCCGTCCGATAGGAACTTTCCAACCCCTCGCCCAACTCAATGTTGAAGACCTTGAAGCGCAACCGGCAGGCGGCATCGCGGTCTTCCGCGGTCTCCGCCATACGCAGCCGATAACGGCCGACTTCGGCATGAATCGAGGGAGTTGTCCGCGAAAGGAGCACGGGCAGAGCGTGTGTGGGAAGGGAGAGCTCCACCAGAGAAGTGAAACCAACCTCCAACTTCATCGGGACCTTCTGCCGTTCTTGCTGAATCACATCAGTATTATCCGCCAGGAATTGTTAATGGACTGTGAATCCAGCGCGAATACCGCGCAAATAATTTTTTCATGGCGCCGTGCGCGCGGTTCCCGACGTTAGGTCGGCTTTGATTTCTCCCGCGCCGCCAATTGCTTTTTCCGTTCGTGGACTATCTTTGCCCGCTCCTGTTCGGGAAGTGCCAGTAAGGTCTTGGTGCGGTTGGGCAGTTTTTCGTGGATCAGCGCATGGGCTTGCCGAAGTTCCTCCTCAATCTCCCCTGGACGGAGCGCATCCCAGCGCTCCAGCGCGACCCAATGCGCCCGCGCTAGGTGGGGCGCGGGCCGGATTCCCTCATTCTCAAGCAACTCGTGGAACCGCTCCGCCCCGCAGTGGAACCACAGTACGCCGATTCCCGTGCCGTCCAGATCGGTCATGGCGAACATCTTGCCGCCGATCTCCCGCTCGCCCGCCCAATATACCAGGTGATGCCCCCAGTTCAGAGTCTCCGCCGCGTGGGGCAGCGCCAGGCAGATCGCGCGAATGCGTTCGTTGTCCATGTGGAAAGTGTAATGCCGAAGTTTGGGATAAATCCGGATCATCGATATCGATCCGCGCCGCGATGCCGAGCTCGGGGCGGAGTCGCAAGCCGAACCGCAGCGACAAAAGCCGCTGAGTTCCACACGCGCCGAGGATGTGCGTTATGTACACTGCCGATCGACGAACTCTGTGGCGGACCGGGCTACCGAGCCCTGGGGTGGGTGTTATCGTATACCCGCTCCAACTGCGCGACTGTGAGTTGCGTGTAGCGTTGCGTGGTGGAGAGGCGCTCATGGCCGAGCAGCTCCTGAATGGCGCGCAGGTCGGCGCCCTCCTCCAGTAGATGGGCGCCGAAGGCGTGGCGCAGGGTGTGTGGATGCACGTCGGCGGAGAGTCCGCGGAGGATGGCGATGCGCTTGACGATGCGGCCAACGCTGCGGGTGGTGAGCCGCGCATGTCCGCCGGGTTTTCCCAAACCGCGGAGTTGCAGATTGAGAAAGAGCGCGGGAGTTGCCCGTTCCCTGCCCTCGCCCGCCGCCGCCAGCCGCGCCGCCCGCTCGGCAAGATAGATTCTGAGCGCCTGCGCGGCCGCGTCGCCGAGCGGAACGAGACGCTGCTTCTGGCCCTTGCCGCGAATCAGGATCGCTTCGTTGGCCCAGTGAATGTCGTCGAGGTTCAGGCCGGTCAACTCGGCGTTGCGGATGCCGCAGCCGTAGAGGAGTTCCAGAATCGCCGTATCTCGCGCCGGCCAGCTTGCCGCGTCCTCGCCCACCGAGTCCACCGCGCGGTTCATCTGCTCGATGGAGGGAACGCGGGGCAGATGCCTGGGCAGCCGCGGCGTGGCCACCAGCGAGGCCGCATTGCGCTCCAGGAGGCCGGCGCGCGCCAGCCAGCGAAACCAACTGCGAATGGCGGCCAGCGCCCGCGCCGCCGAAGCCTTGGAGAGGCCGCGATCGTAGAGCGTTCCCAGATAGGCGCGGATGTGGGTGTGCTCGATGGCTTCCAGGCTTCGATCTTCTCCGTAGGATTCGGCAATATAGGCGGCAAAGTCGCGCAATTCACGTTGGTAAGCGCGCAGGGTGTGGGGGCTGGCGCCGCGTTCACCGGCCAAGACGCGCAGGTATTCGGCAACCAGCGCATCCAAGTGAGGTGCATTCCCAAATCCCAAACGCGGGACCTGGGGCACCCGCGGCGGAGTGAACGCGGCGCTCAAGGCGTCTCCTCGGACTGGCCGGAGGGCAGCGAATTGCCGCGCTCAACGAGATGCAAGCCGCCGCGCGAATCGTCGCGAGGCGGCTCCGGCTTGCGCAGCTTGGCGCGGGGATGATGGTTGCGATGCACGGCCTTGAGATGGCCGAGAGCCACGTGTGTATAGACCTGCGTGGTGGAGATGTCGGCGTGGCCCAGCAGCAGTTGAACGCTGCGCAGATCGGCCCCGTGCTCGACCATGTGGGTGGCGCAACTGTGGCGCAAGCCATGCGGGCTGGCGGAGTTGTCGGCGATCTTCACCAGATGCCATATCCATTGGCGGGTCAGCGGCATTCCGCGCAGGGAGAGAAACAGCCGCGAGGCATCCTGACGCAGCGAGTCCGGCCGCGTGGGATTGGTTGTCCTCGCCGAGCTGATGCGGGCCAAATGCGGCCTTCCCTGCCTTAGATACTCTTCCAAAGCAAGAAGCGCGGAGCGCCCCAGCGGCACAATGCGTTCCTTGTCGCCTTTGCCGCGCACATGAACGCGCCCCTGGTCGAGGGCCAGGTCGCCGGTGGAGAGGGCAGTGAGTTCGGAGGCGCGCAGGCCGCCGGCGTAGAGCAGTTCCAGAATCGCGCTGTCGCGCAAGGCCGTAGCCCGCGCCTGGGGGTGTGAGACGTTCAGGCGCGCCCGCTCCAGCATCTCGATCACCTCCGGCTCGGCTAACGCCTTGGGCAGCACCTTCCAGGCCTTGGGCGACTCGATATGGACGGTGGGATCGTGTTGGATGCGGCGGTCCAGCAGCAGCCATTTGTAAAAGCCGCGCAGACAGCTCAGCTTGCGCGCCGCCGAGCGGGCATCGATGCCGTGGGCGCGAAGATGCCCCAGGAAGGCGGAAACGTCCTGCCCGGAGGCGGTCAAAAGCACCCCTTCGCGGCCCTCGATGAACTCGGCGAAGGTATTCAGGTCGCCGTCGTAGGCCTCGCAGGTGAGCGGGCGCAAGCCCTTTTCGACTCTCAGATACGCCTGGTACTCCTTGAGCAGCGAAAGGTTGCGCGCGGTATCCATAGAGCCGATTATCGGCGCATTCACCCCGCCCCGGACGACCGGGCGAACCGCGCCGTACCAGGTTCATCATGGAATCAAAGTCATAACCCCGTGCCGCGGCTTGGTGCTGACGTTCCATTGGACACTTCTTCAAAGCGTTGCGAGTGAGACGGTTTCCGGAAACGGGATTAAACTTGGATTACTATTAGCCTAGCCGCGCAGGCTTGATCGCCACTTTCAGTTCGTCCAGGCATTCCGAACAGGGGAAGATTCAGCCATGGAGCCTTCAGAGATTCTGGAAACCTTCCTGTCCGGCCAAGTTCTGGTTTTGGTGGGTGATATCACAAAGCAGGAAGTTGACGCGATTGTGAACGCTGCCAATAGTACACTCCTGGGCGGAGGGGGCGTGGACGGAACGATCCACGAGGAAGGCGGACCGCGAATCCTGGAAGAGTGCCGCGAAATCCGCCGCACTCGCTATCCCCAAGGATTGCCTACGGGCGATGCTGTACTTACTTCGGCAGGTCGCCTCCCTGCGCGCTTCATCATTCACACGGTCGGACCGATCAGGGAAATGGGCCGCGAACCTAACGCTCTTATGCTTGCGTCCTGCTATCGAAACTCTCTCGCGTTGGCCACGGAAAATAGGTTCCGCAAGATCGCATTTCCAGCAATTTCAACTGGGGCCTATGGCTACCCTCGGGACAAGGCAGCACCTGTGGTATCGGAAACAATCGAATCTGTTTTAACCGGCGGATCGGTCGTGAAACAGGTCCGTTTAGTGTTCTATGAAGCGGACGATGCCCATGTGTTCCTGGAAAATCAAAGATTCAGTACCTAATAGTGGACGCATGATCCAATATGGAGTCCTCCACGTGCAAAAACAGGCGGGTTGGGCGAGAATGTAGTCGGATGAATATTCGAGCAGCATTGAGGAACGTTTGACGCAAACGCAGATTGAAATCCGCCCCTGGTCAGCCGCAGAGTTCGAGCGGCTGGTGCTGGGCTGCAACCCCAAAGTCGCCGTCTTCGATTGCGATGGGACGCTGTGGAGTGGCGACGCTGGTTCCGGATTCATGACTTGGTCGCTGGAACAGGGCTTGGTTTCGCGTTCGACCGCCGACTGGATCGATACCCGCTACCGGGCCTATCAGGCAGGCTATGTGAGCGAGTTGGATATCTGCGGCGAGATGGTGCAGATATACGCGGGGCTGCGGGAACGGGAGCTGCGCGCGGCCGCCGCCGAGTACGTCAGGGAGTTTGTGCGGGGGCGCATCTTCGAGGAGATGGCCGCGCTGGTGGCCGCGCTGCGCAAGGCTGGCGTGGAGTTGTGGGCAGTCAGCTCCACCAATAAATGGGTGGTCGCAGAGGGTGTGCGCGACTTCGGATTTCCGGAAAACCGTGTGCTGGCTGCCGAGGTCCGCGTCGCCCAGGGCATCATCTCCAGCGAGATCGTGGACGTGCCCACCGACGAAGGCAAGGTGACGGCGCTGGCGCGGGTGGGAGTGGCGCGGCCCGATGCGGCTTTCGGCAACTCGATCCACGATCTGGCCATGCTACGAACCGCGCGCCACGCCTTCCCGGTCAACCCATCGCCTGCCTTGCTTGCGGCTGCGGCCAGGAACGGCTGGGGCTGCTTCAGGCCCCAGGGCGCGGAGGAGATCGCGGCGGTTGGCGGAGAAGAAGGCGCAGGCTGAGAACTTCAGGGCTATCGCATGAACGGAATCTTGCCTTGCTCCCGGAGGGAGCGGTTGAAAGTAGCCCAGGGTGAAGCGCAGCGAAACCCTGGGCAGGATGCAAAGGCAAAGGGAAGAGAATCCGCCCCGTAAGGGTGGAGCGAATTCGGTTTCATAGATCGCAGAATCTCTCTATACGATTTGAGCCTCGCGCCGCCCCGCCGGGGCGGGAATCTCTGGACCTGACGCTCTCCCAGGGTTTCACCCTGGGCTATCTTCGTTACCTCCCTCCGGGAGGACGGATTCTTCACGATGCGTTCATGCGATTGCCCTGCTGAAAACTTGCCGCATCGCGGCAAATCCTTCTGCGCGATTACACTAGAAGTCGTGGAAGAACAAACCCATCCCAACACTGCCGGCCCGGCCCTCCGCTTCGTGGCGGCGGCGCTGATTGTGCGCGGCGGCCAAGTGCTAATCGGCCAGCGCCGTCCCGGCCAGCCGATGGCCTTGCAGTGGGAGTTTCCAGGCGGCAAGATCGAGGCCGGGGAGAGCGCCGAACAAGCGCTGGCCCGCGAACTGGACGAGGAACTGGGCATCAAGGCCACCATCGGCCCCTTTGTAACTCGCGTACGCCACAATTACCGCCGCGGCGGAGCCGTCGATTTGCAGTTTTTCGCGGTGCATGAGTTTTTGGGCGAGATCGAGAACCACATCTACCATCAGTTTCGCTGGGTCCGACTCGACGAGTTGCCCGACTACGACTTTCTGGCCGCCGACCGCGGGCTGATCCGGGATTTGGCGGCGGGCAAGCTGCTGTAGCGACTACTCCCGCGGCTCCGAGAATCCGGGCTGGAGCGGATGGAAACACTTTCCCGGAGGCCTTCTCACGGCCTTGATACGAGCAAGCTCAGGAGAAATGTTCCCAACCCTGAGGTTTGAGAGGACGACGGCCTTGCGATGAGATAAGCGTGACTGCGGGCTGGCCGGAGCGCGGTGTGACGATTCGGCCTATCCGCGCGATGGGGAGGCCGGCTATTCCGCGCGGTATACGGACGGTGGGTCGAGCGGTGAAGAGCAGTTCGTAGTCCTCGCCGCCGTGAAGGGCTTGTTTGAGGGTTGCTTCGGGATGGATGGGCAGAGCTTCGGAATCGACTTCGGCGGCTACGTCGGACTCTTCGCAAAGGTGGGCCAGATCGGTCGAGAGGCCGTCGCTGAGGTCTAGAGCGGCGGTGGCCAGGCGGCGGTGCATCAGCCAGCGACCTCGTGCGATGCGCGGCTGGGGGTATAAGTGAGGAGCAAGCAACTCCGCCAGATTCTTTGGAATGCGCGGTGGAGGCGCAGGCGGAATCTGGGGCGGTCCAGCCAATTTGGTCAGGCGGGCCAGACCGGCGGCGGCTCCGCCGAGCGTACCGGTGACGTAGAGCAAGTCACCGGGGCGAGCGCCGAATCGAAGCAGGGCTTTTCCCAGTGGAACCGCGCCCACCAGCGCAATATCGGCAAAAGCCAATGGCGATTCGGCCAAGTCGCCTCCCGCCAGAGGGGTCTTGTTGGCCTCGGCCAGCGTCAGCAGGCCGTCGAGAAAGCCCTCCACCCAGGGGCGGGCGCGGCCGGAGCGAACGGTGAGTTCGCGCGGCAACCCCAGGGAAAGAAATGCAGCGATCGGCCGGGCACCCATGGCGGCCAGATCGCTCAATCCGCGCGCCAAGGCGCGATGACCGACGGATTCGGCCGGATGCCAGTCGAGGCGGAAGTGGCGGCCGGCAATGCACAGGTCGGTGGTGACTGCCAGTTCCTCGCCTGTGCGCGGGGCGAGCAGGGCGCAGTCGTCGCCGATCCCCAGACGCAGGCCGCTCCGGGAGGTTTGAGACGCCCGGCGGCGGATATGTGCAATCAGGGCCAGTTCGCTCGAACCGGCGTTGGCGCGGGAATCGATCCGTTTCGGTTTCATCGCAATCATAATAAGTCACCGCTACCGCCCGCGGTGAGGCCGAACGCTGCTTCGCCGCCGATGGACGAATCGCGCCGTTGTGGGAATGCAACCCAGCGCTGGGAAATCACGGAAATGCAAATGATTTTTCCGCCGGATTTCGTTGACTTCACGGTGGAGCGCGGTGATAGACTTGGGGAACGACGCGAAAGTGCCCCAGATTTGGACATAAGTTGTTCCGTCTTCTGTCAAGGATGTTCGCTTTTGCCTTGCGGGTTGTCGAATGAGCCGCGAATGGCTGCCTGGCGGTTGCCGGGATGAGAGTGGAAATATGCTCCGCAATCGCTATTACATCCTATTTGTGGCCCGCGACGAGGATGGCCGCATTCGCAAGATTCCGCTGCCCCTGGGCTATGTCTACGGATTCGTGGGCGCGGCTCTCGTGGGAGCGTTCACCATCGTCGGACTGGCCGGTTCCTACACTCGTATGCTATTGAAGACCGAGAGCTTCAATCAAGTCCGCGAGGAACGGGAGACGCTGCGCAAGAATTACAAGCAGATGGCCCAGATCGCGCGCGACCGCGATGTGCAGGTGGCCTCGCTGGGCGCCCTGGCCAGCGAAATCACCGCGCTCTATGGGCTGAAGCAGAACAAATTGGCCCAGGCCGCGCCCGCCGCCGGCGCCACCGCCGCGCACCCCACGTTTGCAGGCGACGCTACTCAGCAGCAAGTCAAGTTCTCCTTCGATCGGTTTTATGCGCTGCGAGCGCAAGCGCTCTCCGGCCAGGTCACCCGCGCGCTCGAAAGCGGCCTCTCGCCTAGCTTCACCGGAGACTGGACGGAGTTGGCGGATGCGCCTTCGCTGTGGCCCGTCGAAGGCCGCATCGGTTCCGGTTTCGGTCAACGCGAAGATCCGATCAATGGAGAAGGCGCCTTTCACTCCGGTCTCGATATAGAAGCGCCTTATGGGACGCCGGTCCGCGCCGCCGGCGACGCCGATGTGACTGACACCTCGATGGGTGCCGGCTATGGCCTGCAACTTGTGCTCGACCACGGGCACGACCTGCTGACAGTCTACGGGCATCTTTCCGGTGTCGCGGTTCTGCCTGGCCAGCACGTCAGCCGCGGCCAGATTATCGGCTACGTGGGCCAGTCGGGGAGAGCCACCGGACCGCATCTGCACTATGAGGTGCGCGTCCACAGGGTTCCGGTGAATCCATACAAGTATCTGCGCGCCACTTACGAGCAGATCGCGCTGAACGGAACCGCCGCGACCGCGCCTGCTGCGAACTGATCGCGGATTGCAAGCGATTCGAGTGCGATTGCAATCGCTTGCGCAGTGCGTGAAAAGCCTCGAAGATAGTCTCTGGCCCGACAGCGACCAAGCGGGTCGTGGGTTGCTCTAACTGCCGCGCCAGCAAGGCGGAACCGGCTCTACCGCCCCAGGTAAGCCCGGTACTGCTGTTCGAGGATCCCGGCGGCGCGGGCCAGAGCCAACTTGGCGAGGTTGTACTGATAGAGGCTTTCAACCAGGCTGCTTTGGGCGGCGGCCAGAGTCGCTTGCGCGGCGACCAGAGGTAGATTGTCGTCCACCCCGGCGCTTACGCGGTCGGTTTCGTCGCTCAGGGCGCGGGTGGCTAGATCGACGTTGGAGCGGGCCGCTTCCACCAGTTTTGAAGCCGCGTTCACGTCCAGAAGCGCGGAACGCACTTGCTGGTCGATGTGGCCGCGAAGGTCGGCAAGTTGAGCTTCGATGGCGGCCACCTCGGCACGAGCGGCATCCGCATCGCCGCGCAAGGCGGCTTCGCGGAAGAGCGGGACTCTGAGGGTACCCTCGGCGACGAAGTCTCCGTGCGAACCGACGCCCCCCACCTGGCTGACGCCGTAGTTGCCGCTGAAGCTGAGGCTGGGCAGACGTTGGCTGCGATAGGCGCTGTGGATGGCCTTGAACTCGACGGCCCGATTCTGGAGTTCCTGGTAGTCCTGGCGGTTCTTGATGGCGACGGCGAGAACCTCTTCCGGAGTCTGCGTTGCCAGATCGCCATAGGGCGCGGGGTCGGTGAGGGCAATCTTCTGGCCGGGGTCGATGCCGATCTCGCGCTTGAGCAGGATCAGATCCTTTTCCTGGGCGTTCTCAGCTGCGAAAAGAACCTGTTGCTGCGCCTGAAGCTGGACCCGCGCGCGCAGTTCATCGAGATTGGCGACGGTTCCAGCTTCGTGGGCGGCGTGGGTTTGGTCGAAAAGCATCCGGTCTTCGGCTTCCAGCGCCCTGGCGTTGTTCACTTCGCTGGCGGCGGCGATGGTGTGCAGATAGGCCGAGGCCACCTGTTGCACCACTTCCCCGCGGGCCGATGTTTTGGCGAAATGAGCGGCATTTTCAGCGGCTTTGACGCCCTTCCAGGCGGCGATGACCGGGCCGGAGAAGAGCGTCTGTTTGAAGTGGATTTGCCCTTCGGTCAGCTCGTCGCGGACAACTTCGGAGAGTCCGGCGGGAACAACTCCGCCGGGAAACAGCGGTGCAAAGTCTTTGATGACGCCGGGGCCGAAGCCCAGCGCGGCCAGGTTTTGCTGGTGAACGCCGGTCTCTCCGGTGAGGGTGACGGTGGGCAGGAACTCCTGCAAGGCTTGTTCTTTTTGCCCTTGCAGGAATTTCTCCCGGTTCTCGGCTTCCTTGAGGCCAAGGTTGTTTTTCAGGCCGAGTTTGACCGCGTCGTCAAGCGAGAGCCTGAGTGTCTCGTATGTGGCCGGATGCGCGGTCACGCTGCCGAAAAATGGGTTGGCGGCGGAGGACGGATTGGAGGCCTGGGCGCGAATATGCCCTGCGGCGGCCGCCAGTGCGAGAGCCGTGAGAACCGCAAAAACTGCCGGCCGCGGGAAGACGGAATGTTGCGCTCGATTCACTGACCCATTTTCTCAGATGGCGCGGTGCGGTGGGAGGATGCCGAGTGGAAAGCATTCGTCCGATAGAGTTTAGGGCATTTTAGCGAAAATGCTCTAACTGCTGTTTTCGCCGTTACATTCGGTCATGCCTCTCTCCGCCGTTCGCTTGTCGCTTCCGCCTTGATCTTTTCCGATACGCCTTGTTGTCGCTTGCGCAACGCTGGCCCAACGCAAGGCCTCAGCCTTGCCGGCCGAATCTACCCCTCTACTTTGCGAAGTATGTTATTGCCCTGTCATCCTTATCGGCCCCCGCGCTGGCAAAGGTAGAACTCGGCCAGTTCCAGATCGCGGGGCTGGGTAATCTTCAAATTGACCTGAGAGCCGGGAACGACGGCGACCGGGAGGCTGGCGCGCTCGACGACCGAGGCTTCGTCTGTGCCGATGAAGCCGTCGGCGGCGGCCTCGGCAAAGGCACTGCGCAGCAGGCCAACGCGGAAGCCCTGCGGTGTCTGGGCCAGCACCACGAACTCGCGAGGGATGGTCGAGGTGACGATCGCGCCGTGGGCAGTCCGCTCCACCTGCTTGATGGTGTCCACGGCAGGCAGGCCGACGATGGCCGCTCCGTGCTCGATGACGGCATCGATGGTTCGGCCGATGGTGGCGGCATCGATGAGCGGGCGCACCGCGTCGTGGACCAGCACAATGTCGTCGTCCTCGGCGGGAAGTGCGGCGAGCGCGTTCGAGACCGACTGCTGGCGGTTGTCGCCGCCTTCGACCACGCTCACCCGGCCGGCAAAGCCGTACTCGGCAACTTGAGCCTCGACGCGTTCGATTTCGGCGTTGCGCACGGCCACGTAGATCGCCGTCACCCGCTCCACCGCCGCAAAGGCGCGCAGCGAGTGAATCAGGATGGGAACGCCATCGAGGATGAGAAACTGCTTGGGCTGCGGACCGGCCATCCGGGTTCCCAACCCCGCCGCGGGAAGAATCGCAAATACCTGCATAACCAGTGAAGTATACAGCCACGCGCCACTGCGGTGGGCGGGCTATTTTTCGGTTGTCGCCGGTAGGGATGCTCGCATTGCCCGTTCGTCGGACTAAAGGCGAATAGAAGAAAGAGAGGCACGGCGCGTTTCGCCGCTTTCCGGTATCGCGTTATTCCGATTCGCCCAGCACGGTGTATCTGCGTGTGGCTCCATCCGCAAACAGAAGCTCATAGACACGCGAATACTCGCGGTTCTTGGCGATTTTCTCATTGGATAACCGCGCCTTGTAGTCGCCGACAGGAAGCAGCACATATAGAGGCCAGGCTTCCAACTCGTATTTCTGTCCGTCGATGACGACATCCAAGTGCTGTGTACTACTGGAAAGCGACAGTGCACTACCGGTAAGCGACAGTGCTAACAGATGCGAAGATCGCACATGAACGGCAATGGTGTAATCCGCCGGATTCTTCCCACAATGGCTCCTCTTCTTGTATTCAAGAAACCACAATCGCAAAGCAACCGTTACGTTGTTCGATAACCTGGCCGGGATACTCGGCTTTTGAGAGGCTGCTCTCGGTGCGATTATGTTTTAACCGAGAATTCACTTGACACATTCTCGAGCCATGCGAGGATAACTCTCGACGATTGGAGGAGCCAGATGGGAAGAATGAAATGCTTGGCTTTGGCGCTCCTGATTGGCGCTGCTGTATCTCCGCTGGCGGCAGGACAACAACCTCCACACTGTGCGCAGGTCTTGTTTTGTCTTTTCAATCAGGAAGCCGCGGCCAATGATCCTGCCGGGATTCACAAGTACAGTGAGGGACTGATTGGCTTGATTGTGCCCCAAGAAGCAGAAACAATAGACACAAAACCGCTTGCCGACCGCCTGGCGCAGGCGGAGCAGATGGCACGAGCGGGCAGAGGGAGGTTAGTGGCAGAAGCCGATGTTGTTCGGGCATTCAACGAACTGATGGCCATGATCGGTGCACCGTCATCTCTGAGAGCGGACGAAACATCCATGCGGAAATTCAGAGAACACGCAGTGTCAATCAAGGCATTCCCCGCGCTGCTTTCGGCGTATCGCAATGGAACGAATTGTAACCCGGGCGAAGCTGTCTTTCTCTTCTATCTCCTGATGTCGGAAGATGGAGTGCTCCACGAAGGGAATCTGGACAGTGCTCAAACACTCACGCAAATGGACTCCCGGCGAAATGGAGCGGAGGGGGGCGCGGTTGCTCACATTGCAAAGGGCCCAGATGCACAGTGGCTCCTCTTCTTGTATTCAAGAAACCACAATCGCAAAGCAACCGTTACGTTGTTCAATAACCTGGCCGGCGTACTCGGCTTTTGAGAGGCTGCTCTTGGTGTAATTCTGCTTTAACGAAGAATTAACTTGACTGGTTCACGATCCATGCTAGGATAGCTCCCAACGATAGGAGGAGCCGTATGGGAAGACTGAAATGCTTGGCTCTGGCACTTGCGATCGGCGCTGCATTGACTCCACGGATCGCTCTATCGCAGCCCCCCCCACAGCCTCCGAACATGATGGATACGCTCAATAAGGAAGCGGAGGCCAGCGATCCTAACGGGATTCGCGCATACAGCAAGCACCTGATACAGATGCTCCCTGGTATTCGTGGCGGAGAAGAGTCCTATGCTGACTCGCTCACTGATCGTTTGGCCCGAGCCGAAGTGATGGCCCGACAAGGGAAGCGAAAACTCATCGCTGAGGTCGAGATAGCGAAGGCTTTCAACGATCTCATGCGGCGGACGGGGGCTCCGGTTTGGTTGAAAGCGAATTTGGACTCCGTGGAGTCGGAAAGGAGCGGGTGGGAGAAACAACTGCCCGCACTGATTTCACGCGAGAAGAACGGAACCTACTGCTATCCGGGCGAATCTGTCTACATCTTGGAAACGCTGATCGAAAACGTCGGGACTCCCCCGGCTCCCCTATCCTCCTCTGGCCCCAGTGTCATTGGACCTGGTATCCCACCAGCGCGCGCCCATCTCTTGCAGTATTATGCCAGCCATTCCCGGACAGATTTCATTCACTTGTTGAATGACATAGCCACGACGTTGAAAATTTGAAAGGCTCGAAAAGGAGCGTCATATGAACCAAAAAGGCAGAATCGTAGCCAGCTTGTTTCTCTCTATCGCTTTCGTGCTTGCCGGGTGCCAAAGCCCACCGCCGCCGGCAGGAGGGTTTTACGTGACCGTAGCTCAAAGATTTCAGAACCCCTATGGTAAATTTGGACCTCCGCAGGCTGTACCTGATGTAACCGTATCCGGTGGGTGGGTAAATGACGATGCGAATACGATTGCCCAGGGTACTGTAGAAAGCTATAACGGATATGAGGGTGGTTATCCAGACGCTCCTCCGGGGGACGATACAGATTATTGGGTGGCGGGTGGCAGAGCGCCAGCATACTGGAACCACGTGTTTACCTTGCCATTCTATTGTGGAGAGGCCGACCTGATTGCAGAGGGACAGGATACTTCAGGCGATCGAACTTGGACTTATGAGGATTACGATGAATACACGTTTCAGCAGACGGGCTTCGAGGACGATTGTTATTATCCATATAATGGCGGCCCCGGCACCATTGATAATGGCATTCCCGGAGCCTCCACGAGGTTTGCGGTTATCGGACAACAGCCGCAGACTCTAACTCTGTCATCAGAGGCACCCTTACATACGACATACGGTATGCCCTTGCTGTACGTCTACAATGGGTCAAGAACCGTAGTGGCCACCGAAACCGCGACGAGCGTCAGCAGCGACGGAACGCAAGCAACCTTCCCGTTCCCGGCCACTCTTACGCAAAATGGCTATTCGTTGGCTGTGGTGAACAAGATTAACAGTTCACCAGGCTTTTCACCGGCAGGCACCAATCTGCTTTCCATTGCCAGCAGCCAAACGATCGCGGGGAATCCATTCGGGGTGGCGGCGGGCGCTCTGACAGTAACCACCCGAAACTGCTATCAGGAGTTTACGGGTGGAGGTTGGGTTACGCAATGCACTTCGGGTGGAAGTTCTTATAACTTTCCCGTGGTATCCTTGTATTCGCTCAATCAAGTTCTCATTAACGGCGCAGCGGTGAACACCGGATTGAACCCGACCGCCGTTGCCGCATATTCGTCTGGAACCGTTCAGAATACGTACGGCAACGGGGAGGTTGAGATCGCCTTTACCGGAACGACTCGCGCCGTTGTGGCCAATTCCGGCAGCAACAACGTCAGCATCCTCGATCTCACCAGCGGCTCGGTTATCTCTACCGTAACTGTGGGCAACCAGCCTGTTGCATTGGTTGTATCTTCGGACGGGAGCGCCGCATACGTGGCCAATTACACGGACGGAACCGTAACTCGAGTCAACTTGGCCTCCGAGGCAGCAACCGCGACCGTTGCCGTGGGCGGTCATCCAACATCGGTTGCATTGACGGCGGCGGGAACCTTGTGGGTGGGCGGCGCGGGCTTTCTCACCCTAGTGAACGCGCCAACCATGAGCGTGGTGGCGACGGAGCCGGTAATCGGCAAGACGATCTCCTCGCTGGCATACAGCGACTCGGAGAACGAATTGGTGGCTACGTCTGTGGATACCGGCGGAAACGTGTACACAGACGAGATAAGTCCTGCCGCTTTTCATGCGGGCGGCACTTATACGCCGCTTGCATCGCATACGATTTCCAGCCTGGGGACGCATCTCGACACGGCCACCGGGGCGGAGGTTCAGTCCTACACGGCAACCCTGGCGAGAGGTAGCGCGTTCAACAGAATCCAGGTGGGAGCGCCGCCGCTGGTGGTGCAGGATGGATGGGCGGCAGTTACAGCGACGCCGACGGGATTCACCATAACCGACATATCGGGGCATGAAGTGCTTGTATCGGAGACGACGCCTTCGCCGATAACAGCGATCGCCGTCGATTCGAAGCTCAATGTTACGTACCTCGTCATGCCGGACTCCAACACTCTTCTGACTGTGCCCTTGCCGGGAACGAACTGAGATTCCAAGGGTTGTCCGATTCGGAGGGGTGGCGGGTTGCGCGTCGAGACTTTCCCTGCCGGAATAGGGCGATGTTACTCAGGCTGCGGGAATTACGCGCCGGCGGAGCGCGCGCACGCCAATTCCGCCAGGGTCTTCTCCAGGCTGGCGGGGTCTTCCACATTGAGGGGCTTCAAGTCGGGGTCGATCTGGCGGAGCAGGCCGGAAAGCACCTTTCCCGGTCCCGTTTCAATGAACAATTCCGCCCCGGCGGCACGCAGCGCCAGCACACAATCGACCCAGAGCACCGCGCCGGTTACTTGGCGGACGAGGGCATCGCGCGCGGCCTCGGCGGTAGTCAGCAGGGAGCCAGTCACGTTGGCGGCTACTGGAAATGCGGGGTCGGCAAGCGGCAGGGCGGCGAGCGCCCGCTCGACCTCCGTTTGCGCGGGCTGCATGAGGGCGCAGTGAAAGGGCGCGCTCACGGGGAGCATGACGGCGCGGCGGGCGCCTTTGGCCTTGGCCAGCGTGGAAGCTCGCTCGACGGCGGCCAGAGCGCCGGAGATAACGGTTTGGGCGGGAGAGTTCAGGTTGGCGGCGGCCACAATGAGGCCGGTCTCGGCGGCAGCTTCCCGGCAGGCCTCGGCGACGAGCTCGGGGGCCAGCGCGAGCACGGCGGCCATGGCTCCCTCACCGGCCGGGACGGCCTGTTGCATAGCCTTGCCACGAGCTTTGACGGCGCGGAGAGCATCGGCAAAGTCGATGGTTCCGGCGGCGACGTGGGCCGACCACTCGCCCAGGGAGTGACCGGCGGCCAGCGCAGGCTCAACGCCGTGCGCGGCCAGCAGACGACAGATGGCGACGCTGACGGCGAGAATGGCCGGCTGGGTGTTCTCGGTGAGGCGCAACCGGTCTTCCGGCCCCTCAAAACATAGTTTGGAGAGGGGAAAATGGAGGGCTTCGTCGGCCTCGGCGAAGGCGACGGCCGCGACGGGAAATCGCTCGGCGAGACTGCGGCCCATGCCGACAACCTGCGCACCCTGTCCTGGAAAGAGAAAGGCGATCCTGGTAGACATATCAGAGAGGATTGTATCGCGCCGCGCCGAAGTTCAGGCTTCCGGAGTGGGAGGCGCTTACTTGACCGCCTTCTCCTCGTGATACTCCGTTTCGGTGTTGATGGACCAGATATTGTCCTTGGATGCGACGCCGTCGACGATGTTATCCACGGCGGTCATGGCGGTGAGCATGGAGTGATCCTGGTTGTTGTATTTGTGCATACCGTTGCGGCCCACCAGGAAGAGGTTCTCGAAGCGGTCGGTGTAGTTGCGAATCGCATCGAAGCGGTCGTAACTTCCAAAGTATGCGGGGTAAGTCTTGGGGACGCGGACCACGTGGGAGTCTTCCACGTCCTCGGCCTTGAGAATGCCCATCTTGGCGGCTTCGGCGATGGCGAGTTTCGCCATCTCGGCATCCGATAGCTTCCACAAGGGGTCGGTGTCGTAGCAGAAGTATTCGAGACCGATCCAGACCTTGTCGGGGCTGGCGACCAGCCAGGGACTCCAGTTATTGAATATTTGCAGGCGGCCCACGGCGACGTCCGGCTCCTGGATATATATCCAGTTGTCCTTGAGCGGGGTTCCGTCGGTTTCGGATACGGCGAGTTTTGCGGCCAACAGCCCGACGGCGATGAAATCGCGGTAGATCAGGCCCTCGCTCACCTCGATAACTTCTTTCGGCGCATCGCCGGCGAGGGCGCGAATCAGATCGCGGACCGGCATGGTCGAGAAGAAGTAATCGCCGGCATAAGTCTCGCGATTGCCGGCTTCATCGACGCCTTCCACCGAAACCACCTTGTTTTCCGCGACGACGATGCAGTCGACGGTTATGCCCAGGCGAATCTCGCCGCCGTTCTTGCGGACTAACTCGGCGGCGCGCTCCCAAAGCTGGCCGGGGCCGAGTTTGGGATAGAGAAACTTCTCGATCAGCGAGGTCTCAGTCTGTTTCTGGGCCAGATCGTTGGAGTGGCGCGGGCCGAAGGTCTTTTTGAGAAAATGCGCCGCCACGGCCATGAGGGAGAGGCCCTTGATGCGCTGCGCGCCCCACTCGGCGCCGATTTCATTGCAAGGAACGCCCCACACCTTTTCGGTATAAGACTTGAAGAAGGTAAGATAGAGCCGCTTGCCGAAGCGGTTGACGAGGAAGTCTTCAAGGGAACGCTCGCGGCGGCGCGGCAGCAGCGCGGAGCGCAGATAACTGAGGCCGGCGAGAAAGGTGCGCGCCAGGCCCATTTTGCGGAGGGTGTCGGCGGTAAGTCGAATGGGATAGTCGAAGAAGCGGCGCATGAAATAGATGCGGCTCTTTCTCCGGCGGACGAGCATGACCAGGTCTTCGGTTTGAGGATCGGGAGCGAGAGTCGCTTGGGGAATGTCGCGCTGCCGGCCGCGATAGCCGAGTTCTCCCTCGGCTGCGTCTTGGCCGGCGGCGACCGGCATCAGCTCGAGCCACCAGCGCATGACGCGGTCGGACTTGGAAAAGAAGCGGTGGCCGCCGATGTCCATGCGGTTTCCCTTGTAGCGGACGGTTCGGGAGATGCCGCCGATTTCATGGCTGGCTTCGAGCAGAATGGGCTTGATGCCGGTGCGGCGCTGGAGTTCGAGGGCGGCGGTGAGTCCGGCTGGCCCTGCGCCGATTATGATGGCGGTTCCCGATTTCATGGTGTCGCCTCGATCTTCGTCCATTCAGCGGGGAAACTGCAAGTGCGGTCCAATTCTAGCGTATGCTTGTGGCCGAGCCGTATTGAATTGGAACAGGGAGCGGCAAGGCCAAAAGCAACCGCAGGTCCTTCGACTCCGTTTGGCGCAAGGGACGGCCAAACTGCGCTCAGGATGACAACTGAGTTGTAGTGCAATCGAATTGGCGGGTGAAGAAGAGGATGGTTCCTTCCACTTACAATGAAAAGCGGAATAGCGCTGAGATATGCGTGGGGGTGAAGAGCAATGGCGAAATTGCAGGGAAGAATTGCGCTGGTGACGGGCGCTTCGCAGGGAATTGGGCGGGCCTGCGCGCTTGAGCTGGCGCGGGCGGGGGCGACGGTGGCGCTGGCGGCGCGGAACGAGGCCAAACTGGCCGAGGTTGTGGCCGAGATCGAGGCGGCTGGCGGGCAGGCGGCGGCGTTTGGGCTGGATGTGTCCAGCGAGGAGTCGATTAAGGCCGGGGCCAAGGTGGTGCTGGAACGGTTTGGGAAGGTGGAGATTCTGGTAAACAACGCCGGGATCGCGCGCGACGCGCTGGCGATGACGATGAAGCGGGCCGACTGGGACGCGGTGCTGGGAACCAATCTGACCGGGGCGTTTTTGCTGACGCAGGCGGTGTTGCGGCCGATGCTGAAGAACCGCTGGGGACGGATCGTGAATATCTCGAGCGTGGTGGGGCGCGCGGGGCAGGCCGGTCAGGCGAATTATGCGGCTTCGAAGGCGGGTCTGATCGGGTTGACGCGGGCGCTGGCGCGGGAGGTGGGTTCGCGTGGAATCACCGTGAATGCCGTGGCGCCTGGGTATATCGAGACGCAGATGACGTTGGTTCTGGACGAAAAGCAGCGGGCGGCGATGCTGGAAGGGATACCGCTGGGGCGGGCGGGGACGGATGTGGAAATTGCGCAGGCGGTGGCATTTCTGGCCTCGGATGGGGCGGGATATATTACGGGGGCGGTGCTGGACGTAAACGGCGGAATGTTCATGGGAGGTTGAGGGAGAGCGGACGCGACGAGAGGATTGCAGGGGATTGCGGCATTTCTCAAGTCGGTCGCCCCATGACCGATAGAGAGAATGGGGCGGAAACCATGGAAACGGAGTCTGCATCGGGCATGATCGCGACAGCCTCTCTGCCTGAAGCGGGGAGCGGACTGCGCTACGTGGCGCGTCAGCCGATACTGGATCTGCGCGGCAGAGTGCATGGATACGAACTGCTTTTCCGGAACAGCCCGGAGAACGTCTTCCGCGGCGATGGCAACCATGCCACGCGCACGATGCTGGACAATACAGTGATCTTCGGGCTGGAGAAGCTGACGGCGGGGCTGCCGGCATTTGTGAACTGCACTTTGGAGTCGCTGACCGAGCGGTTGGTGGATATTCTGCCGCCCGGCATGACGGTGCTGGAGGTGCTGGAGACGCTGGAGCCGACGCCGCGGCTGATTGAAGCGTGCCGCGCGTTGAAGATAGCCGGCTTCCGCCTGGCGCTGGACGATTTCGTCTGGCAGCCCAAGTTCGAGCCGCTGGTGGAGCTGGCCGACTACATCAAGGTGGATTTTCTCAAGAGCGGCGCAGAGGCGCGACTGGACCTCATAGCTCGGCTGAAGGACCGGGCGGTTGCGCTGGTGGCGGAGAAGGTGGAGACGCAGGAGGAATACAAGCAAGCCCGCGACGAGGGCTTCATGCTGTTTCAGGGGTACTACTTCTGCCGTCCGATTCTTCTGAAGAACCGCAAGATTCCGGCGAACCGTATCTTTCACATCCAGATTCTGCAATTGATCCACGAGACTCCGATCGATCTGCGCAAGTTGAGCCTGCTGGTGAAGCGGGACGCCTCGCTGACCTACAGGTTGCTTCGCCTGGTGAACTCTCCGGCGTGCGCCGTGCGGCAAGAGGTGAGATCGATCGAGGCGGCGATTCTCATTGTGGGCGAGGATGTTTTTCGGCGCATCGCCACGCTGGCCATCGCCAGCGAGTTGAACACCGGCGAGACTGCGGAGATATTGCGGATGTCCCTGGTTCGCGCCCGCTTCTGTGAAGCGGCGGCCGGACTCTGCGCGCTGGACCCCACCGAACAGTACCTGCTGGGGATGCTGAGCCTGCTGCCGGCGATGCTGCGCGTATCGATGGCGGAATTGGGTCCGTCGCTGCCCTTGCGCGAGAGGATTTGCGAAGCGCTGCTGGGAACCGCAAACAAGGAGCGCAGTCTGCTGCATTGGCTGGAGTGCCATGAGCGCGGCGACTGGATCAAGTGCGACGCGATCTCGCTGTCGCAGGGCCTGAATCAGGAAGAGATGGTTCTTCATTATGCGGAAGCGGTGGTGTGGGCGGAGGAAGCGCTGCTGGCGGTCGATTGAGGCGGCGGGTTCATGGATGGCGGGCGCAGGCGACACGGGGAATGCCTTGCAGGTCGGACGCAAATTCGATTTCGAAGAAGCTTGATGCGGCGATCAATTCGGCGACCGCGGGAGCCTGCCCGTAGCCGAATTCGAGTGCGATGAAGCCGCCGGGAACGAGCGCGTCAAAGGCAGCAGGGATGAGGCGGCGATAAACATCAAGGCCGTCTTCGCCGGCAAAGAGCGCCAGCGTGGGTTCGTATTCGCGGACCTCGACGGCAACCGAGGCGCGGTCCGGCGCGGGGACGTAGGGCGGGTTGGAGACGACGATCTCAAATCGCTCATCCGCGACCGGGGCGAGAAGGTCGCCCTCAAGAAAGCGGATCGTAACTCCGTTGCGTTTTGCGTTTTCGCGGGCGATGGCCAGGGCTAACTCGGAGAGATCGGTTGCGGTAAGTTGAGCATGAGGCAGCTTGCAAGCCAGCGCGACGGCAATCGCTCCTGAACCAGTGCCGACGTCCAGAATGCGCGGGGTGGGAAAATTGGCAGCTAAATTGACAGCTTTTTCGACCAGATGCTCAGTTTCCGGGCGGGGAATCAGCACATCTGAAGTTATACGAAAAGGCAGGCCGTAAAACTCGGTTTCGCCGGTTATGTATTGGATCGGTTCGCCGAGGAATCTCCGTTCCACTAACTCGATGCAAATTCCTTTCAAGCCGTCGTCAAGTCGCTCTTCCGGGCGAGCCATCAGCCAGGCTTTGCCTTTGCCGAGCGTGTGCAGCAGCAGCGTTTCGGCATCTCGGCGGGCGCGTTCAGGGTGCGGTCCGGCGCACAGCCGCTCCTCGCTCTTGCGGAGCCACTCACGCAGCGTCATCGCGCCGCCTTGTCTCCGTCGGCCTTCAACCGCTCGGCCTGATAGTGCGTTATGAGCGCATCGACGATGGGTTGCAGACGGCCCTCCATCACCAGGTCCAGTTGATGCAGAGTTAGCCCGATGCGGTGGTCGGTGAGCCGGTTCTGGGGGAAGTTGTAGGTGCGAATCTTTTCGCTGCGGTCGCCGGTGCCCACTTGCGATTTGCGCTCCTTCGCAAGTTCGGCATTCTGCCGGTCCATCTCCATCTCGTAAAGGCGCGAACGCAGGACGCGCATCCCTTTTTCGCGGTTCTTGATCTGCGATTTCTCGTCCTGGCAGCTAACTACAGTGTTGGTTGGCAAGTGGGTGATGCGCACCGCGGAGTAAGTGGTATTGACCGACTGGCCGCCGGGTCCGGAGGAGCAGAAGGTATCGATGCGAATGTCCTTGGCCTCGATCTTCACATCCACCTCCTCGGCCTCCGGCAGCACGGCGACGGTGACGGCGGAGGTGTGGACGCGGCCCTGGGTCTCGGTGGCGGGAACGCGCTGGACGCGATGCACTCCGCTCTCCCATTTCATCTGCGAATAGACGCGCTCGCCCTCGATGATGGCGATGACCTCCTTGTAACCGCCCACGCCGGATTCGGAGAGGGATAGCAGTTCGATCTTCCAGCGGTGCTGCTCGGCAAAGCGCTGATACATACGGAAGATCTCGGCGGCAAAGAGCGAGGCCTCGTCGCCGCCGGTGCCGGCGCGGATTTCGAGGATGACGTTCTTTTCGTCGTTGGGGTCTTTGGGGAGCAGCAGCACCTTGATCTGCTCTTCGAGGGCAACCTCGATGGGGGCGAGGTGGGCGATCTCGGCAGCGGCCAGAGCGCGTATCTCCGGGTCGGATTCGGAGAGCATGAGGCGCACCTCGGCCAGCCCCTGGCGCGCCTGCTTCAGTTCGCGGTACTTCATGACCGGAGTTTCGAGGTCGCGGAGAGCTTTTCCGGCCTTCTGATACTTTTCACGGTCGTTGACGACCTCTGGCAGCGAGAGTTGGGCGGAAAGCTCTTCGTAGCGCTGCTCCATCTGTTGCAAACGATCGATCATTGGCCCCTCCGGGGTTTTAGGTTTTGGAGTAGAGATGTGGAATTGGGCAGAGAACAGATATGGGCGGCGGGCACCGCTAGAGGAGGGCCTGGATGGGACGATGGAGAAGCATATCGCTTTCTATTTTAGCGCGAAGATGCCGTGAACGAATTCGGTCACGATCCGGTTCGGCTAGCGACTCTCGCCGCTGAGGGGGAATCGCAAAGCAAAAGCGCCTGAAGATTCCGTTGCAAGGGATTTTCACACCGGCCTGAATCCGATCCGGCTGCTGGGCAATCGAATTGTGCAGTCGTATATTGAGATGGCATCGTTTCGGAATCGGAGTGGAAAATGAGCACTCTTCAAGGCAAGGTGGCGCTGGTTACCGGCGCATCCAAGGGAATTGGCGCGGCGATTGCCCGCGAACTGGGAGCGCGCGGCGCGGCCGTGGCGGTCAACTACTCCGCTAGCAAGGCGGGGGCAGAAAAGCTGGTCGGCGAAATCGAGTCCTCCGGCGGCAAGGCTATCGCCGTCCAGGCCAACCTCTCCGATCCGGCCAGCATTGAGCCTTTGGTGGAGACCGTAGCCGCCCAACTCGGTCCCATCGACGTGCTGGTCAACAACGCTGGAGTGTACGAATTCGGCCCGCTCGAACAGGTTACTCCCGAGAGCTTCCACAAACAGTTCGACCTGAACGTGCTGGGCTTGCTGCTGGTGACCAGAGCGGCGGTCGCGCGATTCAACCCAGCCGGCGGCAGCATCGTGAACATCAGTTCCGTGGCCGCGGATGGACTTGCATCCGCTTCGGTATACAGCGCAACCAAGGGAGCGGTCGACTCGATTAC
This sequence comes from uncultured Occallatibacter sp., assembly GCA_964565955.1. GTDB lineage: Bacteria > Acidobacteriota > Terriglobia > Terriglobales > Acidobacteriaceae > Telmatobacter. The sequence goes on along the minus strand of CAZMHC010000001.1, from coordinate 100,577 downwards.
CGTGGCCCTCTCGAAGGAGCTCGGCCCACGCAAGATTCGCGTCAATTCGATCAATCCGGGACTGATCGAAACCGAAGGGGTCCACGCCGCCGGGTTCATGGGAGGCGACTTGCAGAAGCAGATTGAGATGGAAACTCCGCTCGGCCGCATCGGCCAGCCCGGCGATGTGGCGGGCATCGCGGCCTTTCTGGCCTCCGACGATTCAGTCTGGGTGAGCGGACAGAATATCCACGCCGCCGGCGGCAATCGGGTCTAACCTTCAGAGGCTTGGGCGGCTGACGGGCTTAACGCCGATCGATGACGACGCGCAGTCTCCTCCGCTCCAGACTTGGTCGCAATGCAAATCCACCAGCGGCGTAGGCGGGGCTTCGCTTGATCGAAGATCGTCCGTGCGTCAACAGGCTTTTCGGGAGCAGGCGGAAACGGCCCAAGCCAGCAACGGCCAGAAACAGCCAACCGATTGATTCGATTTGAATTGCATCCATGCTTCGGGGAGTGGATAGAAGGCTCATATGGATTTGGGAAGCGAAATGTTGCATAATTTGAATTACTATGGTAATTTTATTTTAGACATTCAACAATCTTTTGAGTTCAGCGGCCAGTCGCATGGTAACATTATCGCGTATTTTGTGCCGTCCTGAAAAATGTGCATAGGTATACGCGCGAGTGCGCGCTTGGAATGGGGCCGCAAGATCATACATGGGTCTTTACCTGGCTTGAAGCAAGCTGAGAGTCTTCCTTGCTAAGCGAGAGGGGCGAAGCCATGCCTGAATGCGCCCATCCCCGGACATTGCCGGATGAAAACCGAACAGTGCGTTACGGCCCGATTCGATGCCGGATGTGCGGCAAAACGGTCCGGCTTTTCTTGCGCCGGGAGCCACCGCCCACTTTGCGGTTATAACTTCCATCCTTCCATCCCTTCTTCGACCAGCATAACACCCAAGCTATTCCACGTAAAGTCGATACAGGCGGCACGGAGGCTTTCCATTGCATAGTGTCTTCATGACTGTTCGTTTGCAGGAGGGACGATGGATTCAGCGACTGAGCCGGCGTTGCCGGCACACGACGTCCAAAAGGCGGGCGATCTTCGACGATCGAGCGGTTTCGCTCGCGAATCGCACGATCCTTCGTAAAGAGTTACATAGCGAGATTCAGAAGCGAGGATAAATCCTTGGAGACCCATCAAACGAATGAGTTGACCCTGCGCGATCTGCTGAATATCTATCGGAAGAGGCGTCGCGTGGTGTACGGAACGGTGTTGGTTCTCGGCGGGCTGTGCGCCATCTATTGCGCCGTGAGCACGCGACGCTACCAAGCGACGGGCACGGTCCAAATCCAGAAAGAGAGTTCGGACGGGCTGGGCTTGGACAGCCTTATGAGCGACGCGGGCGGCGCATCCGACGCTCTTGAAGCGAACATCATCATTCAAACGCAGGCCAACATCTTGCAGTCGGATACACTGGCGCTGCGCACGATCGAGAACCTGCGCATGGAGGGAACGAAGGACTTCCAATCGCACTGGAGTCCATTGGGTTGGCTGCTCGGCCTCATCTCTCCGAGGGGCATAGCGGACCGGCCCGGCGTACCGCTGGAAGACGCGCCGGATCGGCGCCGCCGGGCATTGACGGTCTTTGCGAAAAACCTGAAAGTGAAGCCGGTTGCCGGCACCCGCCTGATCGAGATCGACTATCTCAATCCCGATCCGAAGCTGGCGGCCGCCGTGGTGAACGAACTTACGCAGGGATTGATCGATTACACCTTTCAGACGCGATTCAATGCAACCAATCAAGCATCGACATGGCTGACGGGACAATTGGCCGAGTTGCGGAAGCAGAGCGAGGACTTACAGGCGAAGGTTGTCAATCTGGAGCGTCAGTCGGGAGTTTACAGCCTCGGCACAGTCGATTCCCAGGGGCGCGAGCAAGCGTACTCCGGCGTGTTGGACCAGCTTCAGCAAGAAACCACGGCGGTCTCGCTGGCTCAGCAGAACCGGGTTTTGAAAGGGGCGATCGCGGAAGCGGCAAAGAACGGCGACGCCGAGGTTCTCTCCGGGCTGTCGGGCAACTCGATGGTCGGCAACGTTTCGATGAACAACACTCTGGCGCTCATCCAGAGCTTGCGCCAGCAGGAAGCCACGGAGCAAGCCGCGGTGCAGGAGGCGGAGGCGAAATATGGGGCGTCCTATCCCAAGTTGGCCGAGTTGCGCGCCAACCTTGCGGGGGTCAGGCGCTCGATTCACGACGAAGAGGAGCGCATCAAAGGACGCGCGGAGAGCGATTATGCGATTGCGGTTCAGGACGAGAAGAACACTCGATCCCAATTCGAACTGACCAAGGCGGAGGCCGACAAACTCAACGACAAGACCATCGAGTACGCTATCGTGCGCCAAGAGGCGTCTGAAAGCCGCGAACTCTACGAGGACTTGCTGAAGAGACTGAAGGAGGCGGGCGTTCTCGAAGGCCTAAAATCCTCGAACATAACTGTGGTCGATCCGGGGCGCGTGCCCTCCAAGCCGAAAAAGCCCAACGTTCCTCTTTATATGTTCGCGGCGCTGGGCGGCGGCTTCTTCTTGGGCTGCTTGGGCGCTCTTTTGGTGGATACGCTGGACAAGAAGATCGGCAGCATTCATGAAGTCGAGGAAATGACGGGGCAAACCATTCTGGGGGTGACGCCGTTCATCGACAGTACAGAACGCAGTGGGGGACAGACCGGGCTAACGGCGCTGGAGGACCCGCAATCGACATTCGCAGAGGCATTGCGAGCGATCCGGACCGCGATTCTACTGACGGGAGGCGGAGACCGCTCGCGCGTGATTCTATTCACCAGTTCGATAGCCGGCGAGGGAAAGACGCTCGTCTGCGCCAATCTGGCCGTAGTCTTGGCCCAATCGAACCGTAGAGTTCTGCTGGTGGATACGGATATGCGCCGCGGCGCGTTGGGTCTGAGGCTTAACCTGTCGACTCCGAGCGGGCTGAGCGAGTTGTTGGCCGGGCAACAGCAGTCGCCTCAATTTACCTCACTCGGCAGCTCATTCAAGCTCGACATTTTGCTTTCCGGCACTCCGCCGCCCAATCCTTCCGAACTGCTGGACTCAAAGATGAAGGAATGGCTCGATGTTTGGCGCAAGCATTACGACTTTATCGTACTGGACGGCCCTCCCTTGCTTCCGGTTGCGGACGCGCAGATCGTGCATCCGCTGGCGGATATTACGCTGCTGCTGGCGCGAAGCGGACTTACGGAGCGCGCGCAATTGCAGCGCAGTTATCATCTGCTGAACGATGCGGGCAAGCATTTCGTGGGAGTTATCGTAAACGGCTTGCATCCGCACGACGAGAGTTACTACGGATATTACGGGTATCAGAAGTATTCCTACCGCTACGGGGAGGATGGCAATGCGAAGTCCAAGTAAATGGATCGCTTTGACGCTGCTGCTGGCTCCGGGATTGAAGGCGCAAACGAAGGAGAGCCTGCTGATCGGCCCGGGAGATTTGCTGCATATTCAGGTCTTCGACACGCCGGAACTGGAGGAGCGCGCGCGCGTTACGGACGCCGGGGAGCTTCCGTTGGTTATGGGAGGAAGCGTCAAAGTCTCAGCCTTGACGCCGGCGCAGGCAGCCAAGGCCATTCAAGACTCTCTTTTGAGGGAACACCTTCTTTTGAACCCGCGGGTTCTTGTCGGCGTTGAACAGTATGCCACTCAGAATGTCACGATACTGGGTGAGGTGCGCGCTCCAGGAGCCTTCCCGATCGGAACGCCGCGAACCATCGTAGAGGTTTTGGCGCTGGCGGGCGGTTTGACCGATCTTGCCGACCGAAAAGTTTTGATCGAGCGACATGGCAGCACGGACAAGGTGCCGTATTTCGTTTCGAACTTGCCCGATGCGGCTCTCGATTCGGCGGTACAGGTCAACCCGGGCGACACAATCATTGTGCCCAAGGCGGGGATCGTGTATGCGCTGGGCGACGTTGGCCGACCCGGAGGATACACAATGACCAACAACGAGGGGTTAATCAGCGTTCTTGAGCTTGTGGCCAGAGCGGGAGGCACTCCCCCCAACGCCGTGCCTTCGCACGCGCGGCTAATTCGCAAAATCGGCGGAAGTTACACCGAGACTCCCCTGCCTCTGAGCGCGATGCAGAAAGGCAAAAGGCCCGACCTGCCGCTGCAAGCCGACGACATTGTCTACGTTCCCTTCAGTTATCTGCTGAACTTCGGGATGCAGGCCAGCGGGATTGCCGCATCGATAGGTTCCGCGGCGGTCTACAAGTTCTAACCGAAGCTTCGGCAAGCATGAGGAAGATTTTCATTCGCCTTCGCTTCCCTTCCTGATTGCTCCAAGAGGCTTGCGATCAAGGTTCGATTCCCGCCGGAACAAATCGGATAGTAAAAACTGCGTCAAGCTTGCTCCACTTAAGGCACGATTAAAACCGCGCCCTTGCAATCTCTCCAGATCTCAGTCCTCGCCGCTTGCGGCAAGGCAGTTCATTCATAGATCCACTGTTCGAAAGGAGAGTTGCCGTGGAAATCAGATCCCGTGTGCGAATCGGTAAGATTCCCATCGACGCCGTAACCATGAAGGACGCGGTTCAGCAAGTTTATCGTCACCTGGCCAGCGACAAGGCAAGCAGATTCATCGTTTCCGGCGTCAATGCCCACTTTATCAACACAGCTCAGAACGAAGCCCGTTTCGCCAGCTATCTTTCAGACAGCAATTTGAACGTGGCCGATGGCGAGTCCCTGGTGCTTGCCTCGCGTCTTATGGGTCTCCACTTGCCGCAAAGAGTAACCGGGATAGATCTGATGATCGAGTTATGCGGGATGGCGGCAACGTCCGACAGGAGCGTCTACTTGCTGGGCGGCAAGCCTGGTGCGGCGGAAAAAGCGGCCAATCAGCTTTGCGGCTGGTTCCCCAAGTTGAAGATCGTAGGAGTCGACCGGCCACCCTTCGGCCGCGAGTCCGACCCGATGATTGTGGAAGCTATCCGAAGCCGCATCCGCGATGCACGGCCCGATCTCCTGTTTGTATGCTTCGGCGTTCCGCACCAGGAGTATTGGATTCAGGCTCATGCGCTCGACCTGCCGGTGCGGGTCGTCATGGGCAACGGCGCGGCGTTCGACGTGCTTGCCGGCTACTTTCACCGCCCGCCGAAATGGATGCAATGCGCGGGTTTGGAGTGGCTCTACCGCTTTTGCGCCGAACCATTCCGCCTGTGGAAGAGATATCTGGTTGGCAACCTCCAGTTTGTCGGGACAGTCATGCAACAACAGTACGAGATGCGCCAGAGGATACTATGAGCGCGAATCGCCGCTTGCCGTCGGTAAGCGCGGTGATCCCCACGCGCAACCGTCCGGAGTTAGTCTCGCGCGCGGCGCGCAGCGCGCTCGGCCAGAGCTACGCCAGCCTTGAAGTTATTGTCGTTGTGGATGGACCGGACCCGGCCACCGCGCAGGTGCTCGAAGCTCTCGGCGATTCGCGCCTGCGCATCGTCGCGCTTGCGGAGAACGTCGGCGGCTCCGAGGCGCGCAATATTGGCGTACGCGAGGCAAAAGGCGAGTGGATTGCCCTTCTCGACGACGACGACGAATGGCTGCCGCAAAAGATCGACAGGCAAATCGCCGCCATTTGCGCGGATAACCGCGAAATCGTCTTTTCCGCCACCCGCTACTTCGACAATCGCGGCAGCAAGAAATCCATCGAACCCAGGCGGTTTCCCTCGCCGAAGCAGCCCATTTGCGAATACCTGTTCTGCGAAACGAATCGCTTCGGGCGGCGCGATTGCTTTCTGCAAACCTCCACATGGATGGTGCGGCGCGAGTTCCTGCTCACTCATCCGTTCACCGTCGGCCTCAAAAAGAATCAGGACACGGATTGGCTCCTGCGCGCCTTCCCGCAGTGCGCCGGCCAATCTGCATTCGTAGCCGAGCCGCTCGCCACCTTTCATCGCCAGCCCGGCATTCAGCGCATCAGCACCACGCGGGACTGGGAATATACCTTTCAATGGGTCGAGGGCAATCGCAGGCTTTTCACCCCGCGGGCGCGGGCCTTCGTCTTCATGACGGAGTGCGCGCGCTCGGCCAACCGCCAAGGCGCGGGACTCAGGACGATCCTCTTTCTCTGGAAGCAATGCGATCGCGCCGCAAAGCGTTCGCCCAAGCTCGTCTTCTGCATGGGGATAGCGCTGCTGCATTGGCTCGCGTGTTTCGCCCGTCGCAGGCCGCGCACGAGCCTCTCGGACCGCATGACTCCGGCGGCAACTATGCCGGCCAAGGTGGAATAGTGTCGCAGATACCGGATATGCCCCAAACGACGAGCGATGTGCCGCCCGGCGATCGGGTGAAACCGATCCTCTCCGTCATCACCCCGACCTACAATTCGATGCGGTACTTCAAGGAGACTGTCGATAGCGTCCTCCAGCTTGGCATTCCTTACGAGTGGATACTTGTCGACGACTGCTCTTCGGACGGAACCGTGGAGTATGTGCAAGGCCTCGCCCGCTCCAACGCGAACATCGTGCTGCTGCGGAACGAGACGAATCTTTGCAGGCCGCCGAAAAGTTATGCGCGCGGGCTGGGCGTAGCCCGGGGGCGCTACGTCCTATTTCTGGATCATGACGATACCATCGCGGCGTCTGCCGTGCAGAATGCTGTCGAGAAGCTGAAGGAATCGCCGGGGCCGCGCGTGGCCATCTCCAAGGTGGCGTATATGGATGCCGCATCCCATGTCTACAAGGTGAAGACGATCCCCTTTGCCCGCTACGGCGCGCGGATTTCAGGGAAACGGCTGTTCTGGACGCTGCTCTTCTCTCCGACGTATCCTCTCAAGCAGGGGGCTGTGGTCATCGACAGGGAGATTCTGGCCGAGGTCGGCGCTCTCTTCGACATCGAATTCATGCTGGCCGCAAGCTTGCACACGGATTTTCTTCTCTTGGACGCCGTCGGCCTGAACTACAGGAACGTCGGGTCGAGCTACAGCTCCAAGCTGCGGCTGAGAGATCAGGAATGCTACTGGATACGATTGGTGAATACCTACGTGCCGGGCAATCTTCCGGGATTGAGGCTCTTCTTCAGAACGTATAAGTGGATGCTCGGCTGGGGAAAAATATCATACTCTTGCATAAGTTCAAGAAGAATATAACTTACCTATTCAGGAAGGGCTTTTGACAAAATGCGGCAGGAACTTCCAATCGATCGTCCGAATATATTGGGTATCGCAAGCACTTGGATATTAGGCTTGATCTTGCTTGTATTTGCATCGAACGTTGGATTCTCGTTCGAACATGGCTCCATAAACACGCAGGAGGGAGCGAGCGCCCAGGGCATTGTCTCCGCGACCAGTTCCGAGGACTCTTTCGTCCTGCGCGCACAAACATTCATAATATACCTAATGTGCGCAATTGTCATGCTTCCCTTCGTGAGGCAGATAGCAACTCAATTCCGGCGCAATCCTATTATTTCAGCTCTGCTATTATGGGCAATTTGTTCTGCGGTTTGGTCGCAAGATGCGCAAGCATCGTTGATAGGCGCAGTATATCTAACCGCAAATTTTGCGTTTGTATTTTATCTGGTTGAACGCGTCTCTTCAAACGATCTATTAAATCTCGTTGTACTCGTCGGGTTTCTGGCGGCTACAGGCAGCCTTATCTTGATCGTAGCTTTTCCGCAGTATGGTCTAATGAACAGGGACTTGCGCGCAGCCGGTGCATGGCAAGGCATATTCGTACAAAAGAACATTTGCGGCGAAGCCATGGGCATTTTGCTTATGCCCGTTTTTTTTGTGCGAATTCACAGCCAACTTGCAAGGCTCTTTCGTGCAACGTATATCGTGGTCTTCTCTCTGATTATAGCGATGACGAAGTCTACAGGAGCATGGATTATTTGTGGATTGAGCGTCGCGTTCATATTTTTGATGCGGCTTGCCGCCAGAATGAAACAAAAAGATGCCTTCCTAATAGTTTCTTTTACCTTTATCACAATGATAATCATTGGAGTATTGAGCATTTCTTTCGCGCAGGAGATACTTCCAATATTCGGCAAAGATCCTACTCTAACAGGCAGGGGTACTATATGGGCAAAGGTAATGCTTTCCATTCTAAAGAAACCTATTTTGGGGTACGGATACCGGGCTTTCTGGTTGGGATTGCATGGCGAATCGGCCAACACCGCCTTGGCAACATGGGCAGGAATCTCGTACTCTGAAAACGGTGTCCTCGATCTATGGTTGGAGTTAGGGGTGGTGGGTGTCGCATTGTACATATTCTTGTTTGCTCGCGCAGTCAAGGATGCGATATATTGCTTTCAGAGAAATGCTTCTCCATTCGTAATGTGGTGTTCACTGATGCTTTTTATAGTGGCCATTTCCAATATAGAAGGAGGAACTCTCCTTTTCCCCTCTGACTTATCATGCATTCTGTCCTTCGTCGCTTTCGTAGGACTGCAGGGAGAAGCGCGACGTTTACGGAGCGTACAACCCGGATGAGGTCGCCTATAAAAGAAATCAATAAACTCCGCTCGAGCAATTTAGCTCGGAATGCCAGCTGGATGATGATCGGGCAAGGAGGCAATCTCCTCCTTCAGGCGGTCTATTTTGCCCTATTGGGGCGATTGTTGGGCAGCGTTCAGTATGGCGTGTTTGTGGGGGCGTTTGCGCTGACTTCGCTGTTGGCCACCTTCAGCGCCATGGGGTCGGGCACATTGTTGATTCGTTATGTGAGCACCGAACATGGGCGCTTTGCCGCCTACTGGGGCAACGTTCTGATTACGACCACGACCGTCAGCGCGGCGTTAATCGCAGGCTCAACGCTGATCGCGCCTCATGTACTGAATCCGGCTAGCGCTTCCCTGGTTCTGCTTGCCGGGATTGCCAACTGTTTCTGCAGCGAAGTTACACGAAATGCCGCCGCCGTGTTTCAAACTTTCGAGAAGATGAAGATCACGGCGGCATTGAATTCTTTCACCGGCTTTTCGCGGGTTTGTGCGGCTGCGGGAATGTTCGTCGTGCTCCACCACGCTACGGCGTTTCAATGGGCGGTGGCTACTTTGGCTGTATCCGCATTGGCCGCATCCGCATCTGCCATCACAGTGACGGCGCGTTACGGTTGGCCGACCTTTTCGGCATCGCTCATGGTGAAGAAAATCCCAGAGGGTTTCAGCTATTCGTTCGCCTCGTCCACCGCTTCGGTCTATAACGACATAGACAAGACCATGCTCAGCCACTATGGCATGAATGCCGCAAACGGCATCTATGCCCTGGCCTATCGCGTCATCGACGTGGCCACAATTCCCATGGCCGCGGTGCGGGATGCGGCCGTCCCACGGTTCTTTCGGGATGGCAGCAATGACCGTCAGGGACTCAAGAATCTGACGAAGCGTTTGACGAAACGCGCATTGGTTGTGACATTGCTCTTGGCGGGTGTGCTCTATGCAACCGCTCCATTGATTCCGCTGGTGGTTGGCAAGAGCTTTGCGGAGACGGTGCAAGCGGTTCGATGGCTTTGCTTCATTCCTGTGCTGCGCAGCATTCACCAGATGTCAGGAAGCGCTGTGATGGGAATGGGAAAGCAGAATTACAGAACCGCGTCGCAGTTGGTTGTGGCATTGGTGAATCTGGGATTGAATCTGTTTTGGATTCCCGCGTATGGATGGAGGGGCGCGGCGTGGTCGAGCCTGCTTTCCGATGCGCTTCTCGCCGGTTGCAATTGGACGCTGTTACTGCATCTTTGCAGGAGGCGGGGATGAGCGTCTCCGTTATCATTCCCGCATTGAACGCGGGGAGTTTCATAACCCGCGCCATAGAGTCGGCTCTGGCGCAAGGCAAGCCACTGCATGAAATTATCGTAGTCGACGATGGATCGACGGATAACACCTCGGAGACAGTTGCGTCCCTTGCCACGCAAGATCGCCGCATCAAACTAATTAGGTTGCCGAACAATCAAGGGCCTGGACCGGCGCGCAACGCGGCGATCGCGGCGGCCACCGGCGAATGGATTGGAATTTTAGACGCAGACGACAGCTATTTGCCGGGAAGACTCGATTACTTAGTTACAAACGCCGAGAAACACCGCCTCGACTATGCAGCAGACAATATTATGCTTTTCGATTATTCGGCGAATCGAATTTCAGGCATCGGAATCAGTCAAGAACTGGTCGGTTCCATATTGCTTATCGATCGGTACACTCTTGTGGAAAATAGCATGACGAACCGGAAGGGCAATATAGATTTCGGGTTACTTCATCCCATCGTTCGCCGAGGGTTCATCCATGAGAAGAATATATCGTATCCATCTGTCCGAAGCGGTGAGGATTTCGCGTTTTATCTGAGAGGCATGATTGCAGGAGGAGCCTTTGCATTGTTCCCGGAAGCCTATTATCTTTGCACAGAGCGTTCCGGCAGCATCAGCGGCAAGGCATCAGGGATCAGCAGGACGTCGGTCAACTATACCGAGATTGCCAAATTCACTCTCAGTCTGGTAAATGAACCGGAGATACGCAAGGATCAACGGCTTGTGGGATTGCTCGAGAAACGTGCGCGGATGCTAGATAACTTAGCGGTCAGAAATGAGTTGCGCATTCGTTGGCATCGCCGTCAATATGCAGCTTTTACGCGACTATTATGCACCGACCGCAGGGCTATAACGAATTGCGCCAGCGTTGCAAAGAACATCATACTATCCTATCTTAGCAAGACTTTATCGTAAACATTCTCCAGAATGCTCGTCTGTTTCGTTAGATTGAACTCTTCTCTGACGCTGGCGATGCCTGCCGCCGCGTGCTGAGCGGCCAGTTCCGGAAATTGCAAATAGCGAATCAGGGATTGAGCCAGAGAGTGAACGTCTCCTTCAGGACTAAGAAGCCCACTCTTGCCATCGGCCACGGCCTCTGGAATGCCGGCATGAAATGTGCTGACGATCGGCAATCCGACGGCCATAGCTTCCAGGATAACCATAGGAAGGCCCTCGCTGTCGCCATCGGAAGCTGTTTGGCTGGGAGCGCACAGAATGCTGGCCTTTTGCATCCACTCCCGCACTTTGGCAGGGGGCTGCGGCCCCAAAAACTCACAGGGAAGACGGAGAGAAGAGGCAAGGGCTTCAAGGGTTGGCCTCAGGGGGCCTTCGCCGATCGCGGCTAGATGCGCTCCAGGGACTGTTTCGCGGACAATATCCAGGGCGCGCAGCAGGGCTTCGCAGCCCTTCTTCTCAGTAAGTCTGCCAACAAACAGGATGAGGCCGTGGACTCTTGGCTCGGCGGGCGGTTGAAACTTTCCGGTATCGATGCCAATATGGTGAACCAGTAACTTGTCGGGCGGGAATCCGGCTTCGAGGGCCTTGCGGCGGATGAAGCCGGAGACGCAAAGAAACAACGACGCCTGCTTCCAAAGTTGCGAGTAACGGGCCGCGAAGTTCTGCGAGACAGTAACGTCGTACCCATGCAGGGTAACGATTAACGGTATTTGCAATTTCATTGCGAGTCTGGCTGCGTGAAGTCCATCAGGGGCAAAGTGCGCGTGGATCAGATCGGCTCGATGACGCCGAATTTGCAGATGAAAGAACGGCGCAACTGGAACAAATTGGTACAGGCGGCTGCGAACTTTAGAAAGCGCACCCTGCCCATGCGCAAGATACACTGGCTTTCCATCGAAGACTTGACTTGGGGTGGGCTGCCTCAATCCGACATACTTCGGCTGGAAGTTCTTAAGAGCGCCGACCTGAGCCGCAATAAAGGTCTCGGAGATGCGAAGCAAAACATCCTTGTAGATCAAGACAGTTTTCATTGTGCGTTCATGCCTTTGCAATCAACAAGGATAACACTTCATCGAGGAGGGAGAGATGAATAGGCGGGGGTTTCTTCGATCGGCGGGGGCGCTGGCGCTGGTTTCGCGGCAGGCTCTTGGGCAGTTTGGGCAGCCCGGTTCCGTAACTTGGCTGGGACCGGCGACTGGGGGGGAGATCGGGATTGCCGTGGTTCCGGGGGCGGCGGGGCGGATCGGCGAGAGGTTCTGCGGCTTCAGTTATGAGAAGGACCAGGTTGCATCGCCGATGTTCACGAAGGAGAATCGCAAGCTGATCGGGCTGTACCGGCGGCTGGGGCCGGGGGTGCTGCGGCTGGGCGGCAATCAAGTGGACCGGACGACGTGGGAGCGCGCGGGAACGGGGCGCGCGGCTGGCAAGATTGCGCCGGCGGATGTGGACGGGGTGGGGGCGTTCGCGCGGGCGACGGGGTGGAAAGTCCTGTACGGAGTCAACCTTGCGCAGTCCACGCCGGCGCTGGCGGCGGACGAGGTGGCATACGCGACGCGGGCGATCGGCGAGAGCCTGGCGGGGATCGAGATCGGCAACGAGCCGGACGGGTTTGTGAGCGCGAAGTATTTTCCGGCGACGTGGAAGTACCCGGACTACATTGCGCGGTGGCGAGGGTTTGCGGATGCCATATTGGCACGGACGCCGCAGACGGTTCTGACGGGACCGGCAACGGCATACGATACAAACTGGTTCAAGTCGTTCGCCGGCGACGCGCCCAAGCAGGTTAGGCTGCTGACTCATCATAGCTACCGGGGAAACGGACTGCTTGCAAGCTCGGATGCGAAGTTACTGATAAGTTACCCCGATGCGGGTCTGGAGAGAGGTTTGGCGAAGCTGGGCGAGGCGGCAAATGCGGCGAACCTGCCGTTCCGGCTAGCCGAGACCAACTCCTTTTACAACGGAGGCAGTCCCAACGTCAGCAACTCGTATGCGTCGGCATTGTGGGCGATCGATTTTCTCTTCACGCTAGCCGCGGGGGGCTGCCAAGGAGCCAACTTTCACGGAGGCGGCAACGGCAAAGGCTATACGCCTATCGGCGACGATCGCGGGAGCGTGGTTGGCCCGCGGCCGCTGTACTGCGGGATTTACTTATTCACGCTGGCTGGACAGGGAAAGCTGCTGGCATGCCGATGCGATGCGGGCGGGCTAAATGTGACGGCGTATGCGGTGGAGACGGACAGCGGGAGATTGAATGCGATGGTTGTGAACAAGGAACCGCGAGGTTTGCCGGTCGCTCTGGACCTGACCGGCTGGGAGCGCGGCGGTTCGCTTCGATCCGCGTCTGTAACTCGGATGAGCGACGCTTCGCTTTCCGCCACAGAGGGCACAACCATCGGCGGGAGCGCGATCGAAGCGGATGGGAGCATCGCTAGGCACGAGCCGGAACGGATTCCGGTCGGCAAGGGGCGGCTCCGCTTGGCGATGCCGCCGCTCAGCGCCGCGCTCGTGGAGTTGGGCTGACGGCAATTGGCCGACCGAGCGCGGGGACAGGCTCGCTTACTTGGTGAAGAGCACCAGCGCCGCGCTGGCGATCGGCATGGGGATTTGGAAGATACCGTTGGAGGCCTCGACGGCCTCGACGGTTGGCGTTCCCTGGATAACTCCGTCGGAGCTGCCGTCGAAGGTTTGTCCCGCAAATGTTATGCCCGATGTGGACAGATAGTTAGTCGCGGTCAAGCGAAAGACCTGCGCGCTGCTGTATCCGCCGAGGGAGATATCGACTGTGCCGGTGGAATTCTCGTCCTTGTTGATCAAGGACAGGCGCGGAGTGCCGGAGGCGTCGACGGTCGCCCAAGCCTTGAGATTGGCGCCGGTGCTCAGGGTGACAGGCAGAAGGCGGGCGCCGTTGCCGGTTGCGGCCTGAAAGAAGAGCAGTCCGTAGTAGAGCGGATTGACGGCGGTCAGAGTGTACTTGTTGACGCCTTTGGATTCGGTGGATTCCAGGGTGAAGTAGGTATAAGCGGAGCCGCCGCCGCCGTGCCAATTGACGCCGTCCACGCCGACATTTGCGTATTCAAACATGGTGTCGATGGCCCACAGCGCGGATTCGAAGGCATTGCTGATTCCAGCCTCTCCGCCGTTATCGAGAGAATTCATCTCTCCCATCCGAAACGGAAGTCCGTACTGATGCGTCGTGGCCACGGCGGCTGCCACCGCGTTCGGACCGGATGTGGCGGCGCTAGGGGTGAGCAGAATGTCGTCGGGATTCGCGGCCTCGCCATTGCCGACATAATAATGCTGACTGAACGAAGCCAGCGCGCTCGCTTCGGCGGAGTCGTAAGACTGGACATTCGACAGCATACTCGTCTCCGCCCAGGAAGCGCCCATGAGCAGCGTGCCGGATGGCAGCAGAGGCATGACGCTCGTCTTCCAGGTATCGAAATCGTTCAAGTAATCCTGGTATGTGTAGGGCGAAGGCCTCATTCCATTGGAAGCGTATCCGTCCGGTTCGTTGCCGATTTCGATACCGTCGATAGAGTCCGCGGGCATTTGGCTAACATAGGCCTTGGTCTGATCGACAGCCAGATTGACGTTATCGGCGCCGAGATTGACTCCCAGGTAAAAACGGGCACCGAGATCGTTCGCAAGTTCCGCAAACGGCTGCGCGGTGGTGGAGGTGGGTTCTCCGGTCTTGTCGGTGCTGTTTCCTCCGATTCTCAAAACGATGGGGCCGGAGCCATAGGCGGTGAGATTGCGCAGAAGCTGGCGATAGGCGTTGTCCACTCCGACGGTGGAGTCGCCCATCATCGCCTGAGCGGTTCCCCATTCATGCGATAGACCCATGAAGGTGGCGGGGATGCCTCTTCCCGGCGCGGTTCCGATGGCGACATTGGCGAAGCTGGAGGGAGCGGGCGGCGAGGAGGCGTCTACGGGCGGAGTGGTTATGTTCGATAGGGTGTCGTGCATTCCATTGCATCCGGTGGCCATGCCGGCGGCGACGATGGCGGTTAGGAAACCTGAAGCAAAGCGCCGCAAAGGTGTGGGATGTTTCATGATCTTTGCCCCTTGTAGCTTCATCGGCGCCAAGGATTAAAGAAATATGGATTTAGCAAATCGTTAAAGTGACCGCAGTCATTGGCGGAATCAAAGGTGCCTAGCGAGTCATTCGGAAGGTTATAAAGTCATTCAATCGGCCAGTCCGGTTCGCCGAATATGGGGTCGATTTCATATAGAGCTAGCTCTCAGTTATTGAAAATCGTTTATCCGCGACTTACGGGCCGAGGAATAGCTCTTTGGACCGTTGGCGGACACGGTTTCTTAGGGAGATTCGATTTATCGGGCAAGTATTCGCGGAAAGGATGAGGAGCGAGCGGGAAGGTTGGTTTACGCGACGCGGAAGATACGATAGCCCCAGGTCAAGAAGACCTGGGGCTATCGGTTGTTGGTGGAATACGGAGTATCTTACGGGACGATCACCACGTTCATGCTCCACGGGGCGAGGGTCAGCGACAGAGGCAGGCTCTGCGCGCCGAGGGTCGTGGTGGTTGGCGCGGCCCAAGTGCTGGTTCCCGCCGGGTCCGGAAAGACTCCTGTCGGCGAACCGGAGAGATCGTAGATGGCCTTGTCGTAGGTCGTCACGGTGACCGACGGCGCGCTGGTTACGCCGGTGAGAGTGATGGAGACCGTTTCGCTGCTGGATTCGTTGCGGTTGAACAACACCAGCGCCGTTCCGCCGCTATGGGTTGCCGCGTACGCAACCACATCCGTCGTATCGCCTGTGACGGTCGGTGTCAGCACGTGTTCGCCGTTGACGGCGACCTGGCTGAAGAGCTGGAAGGCGCGTGCCGTTGGATTCATGGAGCCGATGGCGCCATCGCCCGGGCAGGAACCTGTGGGATCGGAACCTCCATCGGAGAAGACGTTGTAGGCGCCGAAATCCTGCCATCCATAAAGCGAAGCGCTGTCGTTACCGGCGGTTGCGTTGCAATTGCCGAAGCCGATCCACCAGGTGAGGCGCGTGACACCATCGTTCATCATCTCGCCCAGCACCTGGCCGGCATACAAGCCTTGCGTAATCGACCAGCTCTGTTTGCCCGGATTGCTGTAAGGCCCGCCGATTTCGCCCACGTAGATGGGCGTGTTGGGAGTTCCCCACTTCGACAATTCCGACTTGATGGTGTTGATGTTGGCGGTCAATTCCGACGCGCCCGAATCGATCAGGAAGGAGTCGCTTTCCTGGCCCGGCGTTTCGGGATAGTAGTGATATTCCACGTAGTCGTAGTATCCCTTGGCGTTGGCCATCACGGTATTGTCCCACCCGCCGCTCGAGTTATCCTCGTCGACCACCACGCCAACCAGGACATTGGGACTGACCGCCTTGATATCGGGATAATAACCCGATACCACGGCGCTGGCGTACGTTGACGGGTTGTGCTGGCTGGGATGGTTGTCTTCCTCCCAGCTTCCGTATTCCTCGTTGCCCACGGTAATGTGGCTGACATTGGCTCCGAGGGTCAGCGAATCACTGGCCCAGGAGGCCGCCTCGGCAGGGTTGCCGTAGCCGCTGCAATTCTCGCCCGTGCCGTAGTCCGCGATCAGCGAGACGTCCAGCCCGGCGGGCTTCACCAGGTCGTTGACGAAATTCGGATACGTGGCGTTTCCATTGGCGATGCCGCCGCACTCGGTATTGGTCTCCCAGTTATATGCATCCGCCCACGATCCACCCGGCCAGCGCACCGCCTTGATGCCGGCCGCCTCGAAGGCGGTCGTAATACCGGGGGTGGTTGGATCGTACCAGGCGGCCATGTTCATGCCTAGAATCATGTCGCTGACCGCGATGCCGGGATTCGACGGATTCACCGTGACGGTGGCATTGGCCGGCGGCGCCGGGGCTGTGATCGTCAGCGCGACAGTGGTCGATGCGCTGAGGCTGCCCGAGGTTCCCTTGATGGTTATCGTAACCGGGCTGGAAGTGACCGCGGCCGAACTGCTGGCCGCGAAGGTGACCACACTGCTGCCGGTCGTCGGATTGGTGGCGAAGGTGGCGGTTACTCCGCTGGGCAGATTGGAGGCGGCAAGCTGGACGCTGCCGGTGAACCCATTGAGGTCGTTGACCGTAATGGTGTCTGTCACGCTCGCGCTCTGCGCCACGGAGAGCGTGGCCGCGGAAGGCGTAAGCGTGAAGGTGCCGGATACGGCGGGCGTGTAGTTGGCGGTCACCGTCATATTGGAGTTCAGCGTCACCGCGCAAGTCTGGCCGCTGGCGCTGGTGCAGCCGGTCCATGAGGAGAACGGGTTGCCGTTCGCGGTTGCCGGAGCCGCGACATCGATCGTCGAGCCTGCCGTTTCGGTGACCGTGAAGGGGGTGGTGCCGGCGGTGGCCAGGGTGGTGGGCGGATAGGTGACGGTCATCGCCACGCCGCTGGCCGGATTGGTCGAGTTGACGGTCAGCACGTAGCTAGTCGCGGCGGTTACCGTGATGGTGAACGCCTGCGTGTACGAGCAGCCGCTCACCGTGTAAGTGACCGTGTAGACGTTCGCTCCGGCGCTCAGCGGGATGTTATCGATCTCGCGGGAGGTGGAGGTGAAGTTGTTGGGTCCGGTCCAGCTCCAGCTTCCGCCGCTGGTCGGCCAGGGGCCAAGGCTGACCGGGGTGCCGGTCGAAGATACCGTCGCCGTACTCGAAGACGGGGTGATCCAGGTGCCGCTCACTTCGATATAGGGAACGATCGGGCTGGTGACGCCGCAGACGATGGTCCCGGTTACCGTGATGGTGAAGGTCTCCGTGCTCGATACGCCGTTGAGGGTATAAGTCGCAATGTAGACGTTGGCGCCGGTGGCCAGCTTGATGCCATCGATTTCACGGGTGGTCGCGTAGGCAACCTGGGTTGTGGAACCGGGCGCGGTGTAAGTCCAACTCCAGGCGCCGCCGCTCACCGGCCAGGGGCCGAGGCTCACAGAGGTTCCCGCGGACACGGTGGCGGCAGTTTCCGGCGTCGTGTTCCAAACGCCGTTCTCCGCGATATAGGGCGTGATCGGGTTGGAACTGCCGGATACCGTGATAACAAAGGGCTGCGTATAAGAGCAGCCGTTGACGGTGTAAGTCGCGGTGTAAGTGTTGGTCGTCGCGGGCAATGAGATGTTATCGATCTCGCGTGAGGTGGAGGTAAATCCGCCGGGGCCAGTCCAACTCCAGGTTCCGCCGCTGACCGGCCAGGGGCCGAGGCTCACTGCCGTTCCCGAAGCCACGGTGGCCGTGCTTTCGGGCGTCGTGATCCAGGCGCCGTTTTCCGATATGTAGGGCGTGATCGGGTTGGCGGTGGAGCAGGAGGAAGAACTGGTCACGGTCAGCGCGATGGTTGCGGTTTCGGTCAGCGAACCGGAGGTTCCGGTGACGGTGACAGTTACCGGGCTGGAGGTGGCGGCGGCCGAGCTGCCGGCCGTGAATGTAACCACGCTGCCGCCGGTGGCGGGGTTGGTTGCAAAGGCTGCGGTAACTCCCGCGGGGAGGCCGGAGGCGGACAGAGTTACAGCGCCGGCGAACGGACTTATATCGGTTATTGTTACGGTATCGGTGGCGCTGCCGCCAGCGGCGACAGACAGGCTGCTCGGCGAGGGAGCGATCGTAAAGCTGCCCGTTCCCGAGGCGCCGTTGACCGAGCAGGCCGTTCCGTTGATCGTGAACGCGGTCGGGATGGCGTTGGCGGTTCCATTCCAGGTTCCGTTGAAGCCGACCGTGGTAAGGGCGCCGCCGGCGGCGATGGCGCCGTTGTAACTCTCGCTGGCGACAGTTACAACCGCGCCGCTCTGCGATTCGACCCCGTTCCATATCGACGAAATCGTCTGTCCGTTGGCGAAGGTCCAGCTCAGGGTCCAACTGGTCCAGGCGGTGGTTCCGGTGTTGTCGATGGCCAGGGTCGCTCCGAAGGCGCTCGAGCTTTGCGGCGCGATAACGTAGTTGACGTTGCAGGCGGTCTGCGCGCTGGCGCGCGTAACGGCGAGGGTTAGGAGCAGGGCGGCGAATACGGCAAAGCAGCCGCTCAGACGGCGAAGGCATATCCGCCAATCAGGGCTATCGGGACGATTCGAGATGGAACGCATGGCAATCCTTTCGAGGAGGGGTTGGTTCCGAGTATGCGGCAAGCCCGGAAATGGAATCGTATTGACGAATGCGCGCGGCGATGTGCCGAAACGTTGCGGCGGGTCTCAGGTTGTATCGATAATCAAGCCCAAGCGGAACACAATATATGTCCATTTCTTGCCGATACAGCACATTTGTGCATCTAGCAGCGGCTATACTCCAGCGCATCGTAATCTAAACGTTCTAAAAGACAGTTGTCAATAAAAAACTCGAAAGGGAACGCAATCGTGAGTGCGCCGCCAACCAGTTACCCTGGTTCGCACTCTTGTTCCACTCCGGTTCGGGTACGCAATTCCCACCGTTCCCCGAGCATCGAAAGCGAGATGCGCCGGTTCTCCGCGGCGACGACGGAACCGCCCGGATGGGTCCGGTCCCTGCTAAGATGAACCAGTCCAAGGGAGTTTATGACCAAGCCGAGCGCGCCTCCGCGCCTTGCGCCGCCGCAACGGGCGGGAAGCGCGAAATCCAGAGCCATGTATGGAGAGTTCACGGCCCCCGGCGCGATCGTCAGCCGCCGTGCCGCCGACCGGCTGCGCAACGGTTCCGTGTGGGTCTACGCCTCCGAGATTGAGTCCGTCGAGTTGCCCGAAGGCGGTGCGCCTCCCGCTCTGCTGCCGGTTGCCGACAATCGCGGCCTGCTGCTGGGCACCGCGCTTTACAGCCCCGCTTCGCAGATTGCCCTGCGCATGGTCTCCCGCGAGGCGCTCGAAGATGGCGCATGGATGGATTTGCTGGCTGTCCGCTTGCGCGCCTCGATCGCGCGGCGCAAACCCTTGCTCGGTGAGCGGACCGATGCCTGCCGCCTGTGCTTCAGCGAGGCCGACGAGTTGCCCGGTTTGGTGGCGGACAAGTACGGCGATCTGACCATTCTCCAACTTCTGGTCAAGGGACTGGATTCGGACGCGGTGCGGGAGTGCTGTGCGCGCGTACTGCGCGAGGAGTTGGCTCCGCGGATCGTTTTGGAGCGGCCCGATCCGCATGTGCGCGAACTGGAGGGCCTGGCCGCGCCCGGCTCGGAGCCGCTGTTTGCCTGCGATGCGGCGGCGGCCACGCAATTCCGGCTGAACGGCCTTCTGTTCCATTACGATGCCAACTCCGGGCAGAAAACCGGCGCTTTTCTCGACCAGCGAGAGAACTACGTTGCCGCCGCGGAGTGGGCGCGCAGACTGGGCGCGCCGAACCGGGAGGGCGGCGGCAATGCGCTGGACGTTTGCACCTACCAGGGCGGATTTGCCCTGCATATGGCCCAGGTTTGCGCGCGGGTCACCGGCATCGACTGCTCCCGCGCCTCGCTGGAGGTTGCGGAGCGGAACCTGGAGGCCAATCGTGAACGCATCGCGGCGCAGGTGGACTGGGTGGAGGGCGATGCCTTTCAGATTCTGCGCGACTGGTCGGATGCGGGCTGGCGCTACGATGCCATCGTGGTCGATCCGCCCGCCTTCGCCAAGAGCCAACGGGCCGTCGCGGGGGCCTTGCGCGGCTACAAGGAACTGAATTTGAGGGCGCTCAAGATGCTCGCACCCGGCGGATTGCTGGTGACCTGCTCGTGCTCCCATCACGTGAGTTGGGCCGACCTCGAGGCCAGCGTGGCCTCGGCCGCCGTGGATGCGCATCGGCGGGCGCGGCTGCTTGAACGGCGCGGCGCCGCTCCCGATCATCCCGTGGTGCTGAATCTGCCGGAGACCGAGTACCTGAAGTGCCTGGTGCTGGAAGCTGAGTAGCTCAGGCGCGGATAATGCGCTCGAGGGGGACGCGGCACGGGATGAGCCGCTTCATCCAGCCGAACAGGATCGATCTCAACCGGCGCTCGATCCGGGGAAGTTTGTCGGGCGAGTCGGCAGGTTGGCCCTCGGTGGATGTGGCGCGCAACCGCGCCATGGTGTCCTTGACCATAGCTCGCAGAGTCTCGGCTTCAAAGGTGCAGGAGCGCAGATAGGCGGAGACGGTCAATCCGGCCTCGGCGGCGCGCTGATGCAATTGCGCGCATTCGGCCTTGCTCAGGCGGATGGTGACGCTTGCGTCCTTCAGATTTCGCTCGAGGCGCGCGGACGGACGGATAGCGGTCTCCGCTTCGGCCTCCGAGTCGGCGACTGAACTCGCGTGAGCAGCGCCTTCTTCGGGTGTTGCCTCACTCGCCGCCGAAGCCGCATGGGACAGGACTTGCCGGCGAGCGCCGGCTGGAACCGGCTCAGGCTTGATCGGTTGGGGGAACGACCGGTCGCTTGAATCCGCGCGGAGCGGATCGACGGCGCGATAGCGTCCGTGGGCGCGCAAGGCGTTTTCGTAACTGAGAGTGGCCACGTCGTCGGCCAAATCGTCGTCGTTCCAGGCGGGCATGGGCTTCTGCGCGGGTGCGGTGAGCGCGGCCAAGAGGCCCGCAAAGCTCTGGGCGGAAGAGGAGGGCGCTGATGCTTCTCTCGGTTGCATGGCTGGAGCATACGCCGAGCGGGGGCGCCGAGTGTGAGGAAATTCCCATCCACTATGCAGCCAATCTCGAATCGGGAATCGTCTCCGGTCGGTTCCGAAATGAATCCGCTCACCCAGCCGTTATCCGCAAATTTCCTCCCCTGTTTCCGGATCCGGGAGCACTCGCCCAGGAAGGCGCAACATCTGGGTAATGGCCTCCGGACTCAGCGGCCGGGCAAATAGGAAGCCCTGTCCGAAGCGGCAACCCATTTGGCGCAGGAGACGGTACTGTTCGCGGGTCTCGATACCCTCGGCGACTACATCCATACCCAACACCCGCGCCAGTTCGACGATGGTGCGCACGATCTGCAACGCCTGATCTCCCTCGGTCATTCGCCCCACGAAGGAGCGATCGATCTTGAGCACGTCGAAAGGGAAGGAATGCAGATAGCTGAGCGAACTGTATCCGGTGCCGAAATCGTCCATGAGAAGGGAGACTCCCAGCTTGCGAAGAGTGCCGAGCACCTCCAGGGCGATACCCATATTGGGAATGAGACTGGACTCGGTCATTTCCAGGCCGAGTTGCCGGCTGGAGACGCCAGATTGCAACAGCAGCGCCTCGACGTGATCCGCCAGGCCTTCACGGGAGAACTGCCGCGCGGAGAGGTTGACGCAGATGCGCAGAGAACCGCACTGAGAATCTTCCAGGCACCATTTCTGAATTTGCTTGCAGGCCTCGGCGAGTCCCCAGTCGCCGATGGGCAGAATCAATCCGTTCTCCTCGGCCAGAGGGATGAAATCCATGGGCGGGATCAGTCCCCGCTGGGGATGATTCCAGCGGATAAGCGCCTCGAGACCGACGATCTTGCGAGTGGCAAGCTCGACCTCCGGCTGGTAGTAGAGCACAAACTGGCGTTCGTCCAGCGCCTGACGCAGATCGTTTTTGCGCGGCCACATTCCGGTGGGATGAGCGGCGGCGCGGGCGCGGCGCGCGGGCGGCGCTTTGAGGGTCTTGCGCATTCGGCGCAGTTCCAGTTGACTGGAAACCATGTCGGCAAGGCTTTCCAGCATACGAAGCTGGTCCAGAGCCATGGGACGGCGGGGATGGCTGGCGAAGACGGTCAAGGCGCCGAGGATTTTTCCATCGAAGGAACGCACGGGAACGCTGGCGAACGAGACCACTTTAAGCCGCCGGACGCTTATCCGAACCTTCTCTAATTCGGGCTGTTTTTCGATATCCTGAACCACCACCGGACCGTTGGCGGCGAGCACCAGATCGAAGATGGACATACTGCGGGGCAGTTCCCGCACTGGCTCACCCCAGTAGGATTTGATCCAGATGCGACTTTCGTCGGCAAAGCCGAGCAGGGCGGCATCGGCATGGAAGTATTCGACGGCCAACCTGGTAACCGCGTCGTAGCCGGGTTCCGGCGGCGTATCGAGAATCCCCGTGGAGGCCAGCGCTGCCAGCCGATCTTCTTCCTCGCGCCTATCGACTTGGCCGATCTCCAGAATTGCCTGTGCCATCTCGACTCCGAAGCCTTGCAGTTACCCGGCAACCCTCTTATTGTTCTGGACGGCCAGCCGACCAGTCGCTTCCCGCCGCCATACGCCGATCCAGCGCTCCGCGCTTGGCTCCGGTGGCGGCGCAAATTCGGTTGCGGCAAAAAAAGGAGCGCCCGGAATTGCGCGTTGTTCCAATCCCGCACTTACCATATCGGTGAGGATTTGCAAGGCCATGAGGTTACCCAAGAGCTATTCGAGCGATTACCGAGCGAACTTTGGCGGGCGCTACCGATGCGCGGGCTCCTGTCCGGTTTCCGTCCACAAAAAGGCAAGCTGGTCGGCGTCGTCCTGAATTTGCCGGTCTACTCCGACCCCGGCCGAGTGGCCTCCGTCCAGACTGTAGTGCAGCAGGATTGGCCGTCCGCCAGTGCCGGCCGACTGCAACAGCGCCGTCATCTTGCGCGCATGGAGGGGGTCCACGCGCGTATCGCTGTCGCCGGTGAAAAACATCGCCGCCGGATAAGCCGCGCCTTGCTTCACGTTGTGGTACGGCGAATACTTGAGCAGGTAGGGAAAGTCCCGTTCATTCGCCGCGGAGCCGTACTCGGTCGTCCAATAGGAACCAACCAAAAACTTATGGAAGCGTAGCATATCCAGCAGCGGATAGCCACACCAAACCGCCGAAAACAATTCCGGACGCTGAACGATCGAGGCGCCCATCAGCAAGCCCCCGTTCGACCTGCCGGAGATGGCGAAGTGCGCGGAAGAGGTGTATTTGTTGGCGATCAGGTACTCGGCAGCGGCAAACCAGTCGTCGAAGACATTCTGCTTCCTCTCGAACATTCCCTGCTCATGCCAGTTTTCGCCGTACTCGCCCCCGCCGCGCAAGTTAGGCAGCGCAAACCAGCCCCCCTGTTCCAGCCACCACGCGAAGACCGGGCTCCAGTACGGGGTCATGCTCAGGTTGAATCCGCCGTAGCCGGTCATCAGCAGCCGCTCAGTGCCGTCGCGCTTCAACCCCTTCTTGCCGGCAAGGAACATGGGGACTTGTGTGCCGTCCTTCGACTTGTAGAAAACCTGCTTCAGCTCGTACTGGTTGGAATCGAAGGCAATCTTCGGCTGGAAAAACACCTCCCGCTTGCCGGTCGCCGTATCCAGACGATAAATCGTCGGCGGAACGGTAAACGATTCAAAGCTGAAGAAGCCATAGCGGTCCGTGCTCCGTCCCTCGATTTCCGAGGCCGTGCCGATCCCCTCAAATTCGATCTTTCCCGCCGGCCTTCCGTCCAAGCTATAGACCGCCTTATCCGTCTTCGCGTCTTTCAGCCGATCGACGTATATCTTTCCTCCCACGATCGACCAATTGTCGATCGCCTCCGCTCCCTCCGCCACTACGGTCTTCCACACATCGGGCAGAACGCCGGGGTCGGCTTGGAGAATGCGTCCTTTGGGCGCCTGGTAGTCGGTCTTCACATACCACGCCCCCTTCGCGTAGATGGCCTCGAAGCGCGCATCCAACCCCCAGACCAGAATCTCGAAGGGCGCGTCGGCTTTGCTCAGGTCGCGGAAGACAATATCCACGCGCCGCGCCGGAACGCCGCGAAATATCTGAATCTCCAGGTAACGCCCATCGTCGGTCACCCAGACGCCCAGCAGATCGTTCGCGCCCAGCAGTTCGCCGTGAAACTCGCGCCCGAACAGCAGCGTATCGCGCGACGACCGGGTCCCCAGCGTGTGCCGATAAAGCAGCGATCCCGCCTTGTCGGCGCGCGTGTAATAGAAACTTGCCCCATCCGGCGCGAAGCTCACGCTGTCATAGCGGGCGATGGGCAATTCATCCTCCAGCGCCTTGCCGGTCTTCGCATCCACCACATGGACGCTGGCCTCGTCCGCCCCGCCCTGCCGAACCTCGTATGCCACGAGCGTTCCGTCGCGGGAAACGTCCAGCAGCCGCACCGAGGTATTCGCGTCCCGGCTCAGCTTGGCCGGGTCCACCAGACGCGCGTCCTTTCCGCTCCAGCCGTGTCGTGCATAGATTGAATACTGCTGCTCGCCCGCCAGCCGCTTGGCGAAAAAGTAACTCCCCGCGCGCTCGATGGGGATGCGCGCCTCGGAGACGCTCTCCAGTTCGTCCAGTTCGTCCAGATCGTCCGCTATCTGTGGCCGGATGCGCGCCTGTTTCAAATAGCGCGTCGTATAAGCGTTTTCCGCGTCGATGAAGGCTCGCGTCTCGGAACTTTTGCCGTCTTCCAGCCAGCGATAGTTATCGGTTATCTTGGTCCCGAAGTAATCGTCTGTTACAGGAACGCCCGCGGCAGCGGGCGGCGGCGGCAGCGCGATCCCCTCTCGCCCGTGAATCGCCTGCGTCATCGCGCCAACCCCGACCGCCGCCCAAATCGCCAATCCCAATCCAAAACTCCGCTCCATGCAAGGACTCCTACCGGACAGATTACGCGCCTTCGCCCGGCGCCGCCAGACTAAGATGTTTCTAACTACAGATATCGATCGTCTTTTACAGTTTTCGACTCCGCGCCGATAGAATCTACAGTAGTGGCAGGATCGCAACCAACTCAACCGTCCCTGGACTTGAAACCGGGGAACTCGAACTCAGACAGCTTGCAAGCGACGGCCTCGCAATCGCGCTGGGCGCGCGGGCTGAGCCTGCTGCGCCCCTCCCACGCGCATACCGCCTACACCGCGACCGTCCTGCTCATGGTCTCCACCGTTCTCTCCCGCATCATCGGGCTGGTGCGCGTCAAATACATCCTCTGGCTCTTCGGCCGCGGCATGGACGCCGACGCGCTCAACGCCGCCTTCGTTCTGCCCGACATGATCTCCTATTTTCTGGTGGGCGGCGCGGCTTCCATCGCCTTCGTCTCCATTCTCACCCGCTATCGCGAAACCGGGCGCGAGGCCGAGGGCGAGCGATCCCTCTCGATCATTCTCACCTCCATGTGCCTGGTTCTGGGCGGCGTGATCCTGCTGGCCGAAGTCTTCGCTCCCTTCATCATTCATCTTTGGTTCAACGGCTTCGACGCGCGCAAGGCCGCGCTCTGCGTCCATCTCACCCGCATCCTGCTGCCCGCGCAGTTGTGCTTCTTCGCCGGCGGGGTCTTCGGCGCGGTTCTGCTGGTGCGCAAGCAGTTCAGCATACAAGCGGTGACGCCGCTCATCTATAACCTGGGAACCATCGTCGGCGGCCTCTTGCTGGTGCGCAGCTTGGGCGTCTCTTCGCTGGCCGTCGGAACCCTCGCCGGAGCCATTCTCGGGCCGTTTCTCTTGAATGCCGTCTACGCCCGCCGGGCCGGCGTTCGCTACCGGCCCATCCTCGACTGGCGCGACCCCGGCCTGCGCGAGTGGTTTCGCCTCTCCCTGCCGCTTATGATCGGCGTTTCGCTGGTCACCGCAGACGGCTGGATCGTCGCCCACTTCGCCTCCAGAACCGACGGCGCGGTTTCGCTGATGAGCTACGCCAAGCAGCTTTTTACAGCGCCCATGGCCATGCTGGCCCAGGCGGCCGGCGCGGCCTCCATGCCCTTTTTCGCCAGCCTGTGGAGCAAGCAGCGTTATTACGAGTTCGCCGTCGGCGTGGCCGACTCCGTCTCCCGCGTCGCCGCGCTGAGCCTGCTGGCAGCCTCGGCCATGGTGGCCCTGGCCGCGCCTCTGGTCGACCTGCTCTTCATCGGAGGCCGCTTTTCCCTCATCGACGCCCGCGAGTGCGCCGCCTTCTTCGCCGTCTTCGCTGTCTCCCTGTTCCTCTGGTCCGCGCAGGCCATCTATTCCCGAGCCTTTTTCGCCGCCGGAAATACCTTCCTCCCCATGCTCGCCGCAACGGCGGTCACCGTGGTCTCGTGGCCGATCTATGCCGCGCTCTACCGCTGGCATGGCGTCTTGGGGCTGGCGGTCGCCTCCGACCTGGGAATAGCGCTTCAAACCCTGACCATCGCCGTGCTGCTGCACAAGCGCCGCATGGTCTCGCTGGCCAGCCTCGACTACGCCGAACTGGGCCGCTGCCTGCTGGCCGCGATGGTGAGCGGCGCGGCGGTCTGGACGGTCTTCACCGGTCTGGGCGGACGGCTCATCCACCGATGGGGCGCGCACCTGCCCGCGCAAAGCCGCTGGACGGACCTAGCCGTGCTCTTGGCCGGATCGCTGCTCTGGCTGGCCATCGCCAAATGGGTGCTGGAAAAATCCGGGTCGGCCCTGCCTCGGGTAGCGATGAAGCGGCTGGGGATGGGATAGGGCGATTTCAAGACAGGAATTTGAAGGTCTTGCCTTTGGGCATTGACTTCATGCGCCTCAGAAATTCGCCCTCGTCAATTTCTTGCGGCCAGTCCAGGTTGACAGACACTTGCCACTCCAGCAGATCCGAATCACTTTGCTTAATTGTGACAGCTTGCAGTGACCATCTCAACTGAGCGAGATCCCTCACGAAAGCGTCGAATGGATGCTTTCGTGTCGATGTGTAATCTTGTGCGACCCGGCCAAATAGGTGACGTACCTCGATCACTTCAACATCCAGCAGTATCTTCAGTATGTTGACCTGCCGCTCCCCTATAACCCGCTTTCGTTTGGTCTTCAGCCGGTGGAAGAGGCTGTACATCGTATCGCGGAAGAGCGCCCGCTGCATATGCTTGCGAATCTCCGCCGTCAGCCGTTCGCACTGAATGCGTACACCCTGCAAGGCAAAGATAAGAAACGGCGTAAGATCGTAGCCACCCTGCCGGACCTCGCCGAGCACCCGCAGATAAGCCGGTTTTTCATCGTAGTAGTAGTTCGACATGGCCACAAACGCGCGGTCGGTCAGCCCGGCGCGGCGCAGCATCAGCGCCTCCAGGGCGCGGGCCGTTCGTCCGTTGCCGTCCAGAAAGGGATGCATGGCGACCAGGTGATAATGCAGGGCGAGAGCTTGCACCAGCGGATCGTGATCGCGAAACTCCGTCTGAGCAGCCAGTAGAAGTCCTGTAAAAGCCTCGTCGCAAGGCGGTCCGCCCTCCGCGCCCCGATGCTGTGGAATGCCGAAGGTAACGTTGTAATCGCGCCCGCGCAGCACACCTGGAGGACAATGGTCCTCATCGCACCCGCTCACCAGGCGGCGATGCACCTCACGCACCAGATCGGCGGAGATAGGCCGGTCTGCGGGAAGCTCCCCAATCCATCGGTAGGTCAGCATCGCGGCGCGCGCCTGCCGCTGTGAGCGCGTATGCAGTTCCTCGGGCGAAACATTGGGTCGAACCGCCTCGTCCAGTTCCAGCTCGGTGAACTCCGCGCCTTCGATGCGGCTGGTTCCGGCCACTTCGCGTTTCAGTTGCAGCTCCTGCAGCGCTTCGACCCAGCTTTTTTGATAGGGCAGTGTGGTGAGCGCCCGAACCGCTGCCTTGGCTTCGACTAGCGCCTCCATGAGGGCGATGCCATCATAGAGAATCCAGCGTTTGGGCAACTCATAGCGGATCATTTCATTTTCCAGTTCATTTTCCAGTTCGTTTTCAACTCATAATTTTTCATCTATATTGTTTTCTGTCAATTAAAAATTAAAATGTAAATTCATTTCCAGTTCATTTACGTTCTGTTTCCGCTTTGTTTCCCGATTGATGGCGGTATAAGTGTTCTTGTCCCCCTGAAAATGCGCACACCCCCGCCGAAGCAGGGGCGTTTGCGCTGGAGCGGAGTCCGAAGCCTGCTTACGCTTGCGCCGGCACCGGCGCTTCGGGTGTGTGCGCGGAATTGGACGCGCCCACTGCCTTGCCGTCCGGCTTCTTGATGTCGAGGCCGCCTCATTATTTTTACGTTGTACCTTAATATAACTATGTTATATTTATTTTGTACGTTAGAGTCCGCCATGGGATCAAAGGAAAGACGCGAACGGGAGAGAGACGCGGTCCGGACCAAAATTCTGGATGCCGCGCGGGAGCTGTTTGTTGCGCAGGGCTTTGACGGCATCTCGATGCGGGCGATCGCGGAGAGAATCGAGTATTCGCCCACCGTCATCTACCAGTATTTTCGAGACAAGGAGGCTCTGGTGACCGAGCTGTGCTGCGCGGATTTTCTCGGTTTGGCGGAGGAACTGGGAGAAACCCCGCAGGTCGCAGATCCGATCGAGAGCTTGCTCCAGTGCGGCCAGAGTTACGCTCGCTTCGCCGTCACACATCCCAACCACTACCGGCTCATGTTCATGAACCCGCTACCGGCGCGGTGCGACGAGGCGGAGGCGTCCGAGTACAAAGGCAAACCGGAGTCCGACGCTTACGCCCTGCTCCTGGGCCAAGTGCGGGCAGCGGCAGCGGCGGGGCGGCTGCGCGATGCGGCGGCCGATCCGGAACTGGTGGCGCAGACGCTCTGGGCCGGAATTCATGGCGTGGTCTCCCTGGAGATCGCGCTAGGAAGCGAAAAATGCACCGCGTGGCGGCCGTTGGAAGAGCGCGTCCACGCCATGCTCGGCGCTTTGGCCGCCGGTCTGTTCACGGGAGGCCACTGATGCCGCCTCTTGCGCGACGGAATCTCTTTCACGACCGGATACGTCTGGTCGTCACACTGACCGGCATCGCTTTCAGCGTGGTGCTGATGGCGGTGCAGTGGGGGCTTTTCGAGGGATTCTCCTCCAGCACCGCCGGCATCATCGACCACTCCCATGCCGATTTGTGGATCGCGGCGAAAAACACCACTTATCTGGAACAGGCCATCCCTTTCAACGAACGCAAGTACTACCAGGTTCTGGCCACGCCGGGGGTGGGCAAGGCCATCAAGTACATCGTTCGCTGGTCGGACTGGAAGGAACCCAATGGCCACACCGAGGCGATCGCGGTGGTCGGATGCGATCCCGACGCTCCTGTGGGCGGTCCCTACAATCTCGTTGCCGGCGACATCCAACAGCTCAAACAGCCCAACGCCGTCATCATCGACCGTATCTACGCCGACAAGCTGGGCGCCCACGCGATCGGCGATATGGTGGAGATCAACGATTATCGCGCCAAGGTGGTCGGCTTCACCGAAGGCATCCGCGCCTTCACCACCTCGCCCTATGTCTTCACCACCTTCAAGCGCGCCCTGGACTTTACCGTCATCGCCGACGACCAGACGAACTTCATCCTGGTCAAAGCCGCCCCCGGCGCAGACATCAAGCAGCTCAAAGCCGAACTGCAACGCCGTTTGCCCGACAACGACGTCTTCACAACCGGCGAATTCAGCGCCAGCACACGCCACTACTGGATGTTCACGACCGGGGCCGGCATCGCCGTGCTCATGGCCGCCGCGCTGGGCCTGATCGTCGGCATCGCCGTGGTAGCGCAAACCATTTACGCCACCACCATGGACCACATCCGCGAATACGGCACTCTGAAGGCCATGGGCGCGCCCAACCGCTATGTACTCGGCATCATCATGCAGCAGGCGGCGATGGCGGCGGTTATGGGCTACGCCATCGGCATGGCCGTCAGCCTGTTTGTCGTCCACGGCGTCTCCACGGGCGGCGCCAACATTCTGCTCAGTTGGCGAACCGCCATCGGCCTCTTCTTCCTCACGCTGGCGATGTGCATCTCGGCCGCGGTCGTTTCGGTAAACAAAATCCTCTCGCTCGATCCAGCCATGGTCTTCAAAAGTTGAACGCTTCCCGAGGTTCTCAATTGTCAGAGGCAATCGCAATCCGCGGCGTAACCAAGAACTACGATGAAGGCGCGACCAAAACCCTCGCCCTGGATGGAGTCGACCTGACCGTCAACCGCGGCCAAGTGACGCTCCTGATGGGGCCATCGGGCAGCGGCAAGACGACGCTGCTCTCCATCATGGGCTGCATTCTTCGCCCCACCGCCGGCCAGGTTCTACTGGGCGGCAACGACGTGACCGCGTTGCGCGAGGCCGATCTGCCAGCCGTTCGCCTGCGGCACATCGGCTTCGTCTTTCAGGGCTTCAACCTCTTTCCCACGCTCACCGCCGGCGAGAACGTCGAACTGAGTCTCGGCCTGAAGGGCCTCAATAGATCAGCGGCGAAAGACGAAGCCCGGCGCCTCCTCGCCGCCGTCGGCATCGCGGAAAAGTACAACGCATACCCGGCGGAGATCAGCGGCGGGCAAAAGCAGCGCGTGGCCATTGCCCGCGCCGTAGCCGGTTCGCCTGAGGTCATCCTTGCCGACGAGCCAACCGCGGCGCTCGATTCGCAGACAGGAAAGACGATCGTCGAGATGATGGCCAAACTCGCGCACGACGAAAATCGCGCCGTCGTCATCGTCACTCACGACAACCGCCTCGTCGAATACGCAGATCGCATCGTGCGTCTCGAAGACGGCCGCATCGCCCGCGCCGCCTGACGGCGCGCGGCACGAACTGGAGCACTCCCATGGCAATTTCGCTCAAGCTCAGCCGCACCCAATGGATCGTCGCCGCGGTTCTAGTGTTCGCCCTCGGGGCGCTCGCCTTCCACTCCTTCGGCAAGAATAAATCCTCCGTCGCGGCTCCGGCATCCCAACCCATCGTCACCAAGACCGTGGTCGCCGGCCCCGGCCTCGTCGAACCGGAGTCGGAAAACGTCCAGGTTGGCTCCGAGATCGCCGGCAAGCTCAAAGAAGTTCTGGCCGAGGAAGGGGACCAGGTCAAGAAGGGCCAGGTTCTCGCCGTGCTGGTCAACGACGACTACCGGGCGCAGGTCGAAGCCAGCCGCGCCCAGGTTCATCAGGCTCAGGCCGCCTACGACAAGGTTCTCAACGGTTCGCGGCCGCAGGAGCGCAAGCAATCCTCCGCCGCCATGCGGCAGGCAGAATCCGTCGAAGTCAACGCTCGAACCGACTTCGAGCGCCGTCAGAAGCTCTTCGACGCCGGAGTGATCTCGAAAGAAGATTTCGACCACGCCGGGCGCGATTTCAAAGTCTCAGAAGAGCAGTTCGAAGCCGCCAAGCAGCAGTTCCACTTGATCGACGACCGCCAGCGCGACGAAGATATCGCCGCCGCCAAGGCCCAGCTCGACCTGACCAAAGCCCAGCTCGATGGCAACCAGGCCATCTACCAAAAAACATTTCTTCGCGCGCCCTTCGATGGCACAATCCTGCGCAGGCATCACCGCGCCGGCGAAAGCATCACCAACTCCAGCGTCACGCCGGACCCCGTCTTTACGGTGGGCGATGTAGCCGGCCTCCGCGTCCGTGTCGATGTGGACGAGACCGACGTCAGCCGTGTCGCCGCCGGCCAGCGCGTCTACTGCGTCGCCGCCGCTTATCCCGAGCAAAAGTTTTGGGGCCGCGTCATCCGCGTCGCGCGGCAACTTGGACATAAGAACCTCCAGACCGACGAGCCGAAAGAGAAGGTAGACGCGAAGATCATTGAAACCCTGGTGCAGCTCGATCCCGGCGCGCATCTGCCCGTGGGACTGCGCGTGGACGCATACATTCAAACCGCGGCGGACTAGATAGCCGGAAACCGTTGCCGTCCCGATGAAGGGCTTGGGGGGCAGGTTGCGCTTGTCGATGCAGTTTGCCGTGCCCATGAGGATTTGTTCTAGGTCTGGGAAGACTCCGCCGCAGTCTGGCGCCGAATGGCGAAAGCGTCGTTCGATACGCGGATCAGGCAGGAAACGCATCGTCTTCTTCCACCGAAACGATTGTGCCCTGATGGAAGAGGATGCGCCATCCATCTTCCGCGCTCTGCCAAACAGTTGAGCGCCGTGTGCGCCGTCCGGCCTGATCGAGCGTATAGGTCGGCAAATAGGTGTCGGGACCGAGACGGCGGAGGCCGAACTCCGATGTCTTCCAGCCTGCCGATGCCGCATCGAGACATGGAACGCTTGCACTCAGCTCTCGAAGGATGAATTCCCGGCTGTAGCGGCGGCCAGACGCGCCCACCTCCCAGTAATCCGGCGCGGTGGCGCGTTCGAAGTCGACTGTCGTATTGCCGAACTTTTGCGTGTGAAAGATCGGCTCGCGGTCGCGCAATTCGTCGAGGATCGGCAGCAGGTCGGGCTCGACCCCGGTAAATGCGGAATTCTGTTTCATCGGCAATATTCCACAGGAGCGGTCTGAAGACTTCTCTTGCCGCTAAGATAGATCGGATCGGACGGTTCATTCCTCCGCGGGCTGTGCGCGCAGGGCGGCTACCTCGCGGCTGAGCGCATCGATCCGGGCCAGCAGATCGGCGTGTCGCTTGTCGGCGATGGAGGGGTCGAAGGCTTCCACGTAAAACGTGCCGTTGGGCTCCAACTGGCATTTGCGCACCTGGTCGAAGTCCTCGAAGCCCTGGCGATGGATGACCGAGAGCAGTTCCTCGCGAGTGAGGGACTCGCGCTCCAGGGCGCGCGGGTCGATCTGGCCGTTTTGGATCAGCACGGCCGAGTGGCCCTCGATGGCGCGGGTCAGACGCTGGGAGCGGAAGAGTACGCGGACCACCAGCCAGTTGATGGCCAGCAGGCCGAAGGCGCCGATGACGCCGCCGGTGACCGAGTTGTCGTCGCCTATGATGGCGTTCTGCACGGTGTTGGAGAGCGAGAGCAGCACCACCAGATCGAAGGGGTTCAGTTGCGCCAGTTCTCGCTTGCCGAAGAGGCGCAACAGCAGCACCAGGACCAGATAGACGATGACCGGGCGCAGCAGCTTCTCCGCGATGGGAAGGGGAAGCTGAAACATATGGTCGAAGAGGATTGAATGTGGCATGGAATCGAGGATAGCTGGCATCGGCGCTTCATTTCCAGCCGCGAAGCCGCTCCGACAGTTCGATTATCGCCGTTCGGATGGAAAGCGCAAGTGGAGACGAGTGGGCCTCCCGTCGTTGTGCCGGCAAGAAGCGCAAGGATCGGAAGCGGCAACTTTTACTTGACCGAGGCTTGAGACTAGCGATGCGTCAGCATTGCTTCCGAGAACAAAGAAGGTCGTTCGGCTTCCCGACGATTGCGCCGTTGACGCACCTTCCGGCGAAGCAGGAAGAGCATCAACCATGCTCCAGCGATTAGAGCGGATGCCGTGCCACAGAGAACCTCCAAGAAAAACTTAAGGGCCTGCATTGTGTTCATCGAGCCTCCTCCTCTTCCCATACCGCCTTACCGCGTTTGACGCCGTAGGATGTCCATTCGCAAACCACCCCGAATAAAAAAAGTCCCAGGCTTGCCGCCAGAACTTCTACAATCCGCAATGCTGTAATCTCCTCGTGCTTCCACAGATCCAAAGGAATGAACGCCACGATGAGAACAGCCATTTCTCTGAAATAATCGCCGGCCTTGCAGAAGCCGCTCTCGACCATAGCGAGAGCGGCCGTTCCAAAAGACAAATGTTTTCTTGGCACACACAAAACCTCTTTGCGATTGTGCCTACCTTCATACATCGTCGATTCGGAAAAAATCTAGAGAGTATCCGAAAGGCAAACAATTGCCCAAATGAACCTGGTCTTTGGAAGTACACCGCAGCCGCTGTGTGCAATTCATTGGCCGTGCGTAAAGTACCTACTTTCGAAACATCGTTGAGGGATCGACAAGCGGAACGACTACACGGAAGGACTCACCGCGACCGTCGCGGGCCGGACCGCCAGCAGGGGCCGGACGCTTTCCTGGTGCCAAATGTAGAGAGCCAGCCGGCGGGAGTAATGCAGCACCGGCTCACGGCGTGGCAGCCGGATGCCGATGGCCTCGGCCAATCCGTTCTCCTCGATCTCCGCCTCCGCATCTTCGAGCGGCCAGGGAACGGGATGCAGGTTGGCCCGAACCGCTTGACCGGCGCGGTTGCGCGAAAACAGGCTGTATCGCTCGGTCAAGAAATGCTCCAGGGTTCCGGCGCGGTTCTCGGCCAGGTTGCGGGTCGGCCCCAGCCCGCGATAGCGCGCCTTGAAGATCGCTGGCTGGCCGGAAAGCCGCCTCCGGCTGTAGAAGGAAAACTCCCGCTCCGCCCTCTGTTCCAAACGCATCTCGGCCCAGTTGCACGGCACTTGATAGAAGACGCGCGCCACGGTGACCGCCAGCAGGCTGCCGGCGTCCAGGGAGAAGAAATAGATGCCCGGCGTCCCGGTATATCGGTCGCGGACGTAGGTGCGCAGGTTCAGCACGGGAAAGCTGAGCAGACCGGGCATGGTAGCGGAGAGCGACGATACGGCGCGGAGCTTGATGCGGTCCATCCAAAAAGGCGCGATGCCCAGCCACGCCGTGCCCTCGAAAGTATCCGCATCGAGGCCTTCGGGCAGCCGAGCCGCCACCTCCGCCGTCTCCACCGGCCAGTGGGCATAGAGCAGATCGTTCCAACGCTGGGTCATCGCCCAGCGGCCGGAAGGCAAAGGCCGCGGCTTGTGGGACGTTCGCACCAGAAACTCCTGCATGGGCTTGCTCCTGCAATGCCTTGCCGCTCACGCCGCCACGATTCCCAGAGGCGCGGAGAGGGGCGAAATGGACAACCGCGCCACTACCCCTCAATGTCGTATTCTGTCTGCGAGACCTCATCCATGTCCAGTGAATCTTTTCTTCCCCCCGGGGCACGCAATCGAACCGAGGTATTCGCAGTGCACGGCGCCGACCCCGAGGTTCTGGCCTACGCCATGGCCAAGTACTCCCGCTCGGCCTTGTCCATGCGCGAATCCATCGCGGAAATCAGCGCGCAGCGCGCCGAGGAGTTCCTCAACACCTTTTATTTTCAATATGGCCATCGTTCCATCGCCGATCTGGCGCACCTCGCTCTGGCGGTCGAGCGGCTCAGCCTGCTGGCCGCCATTGCGCTGGTGGACGAGCAGCGCTGGGATGGGCAGGAGCGCTCGACGCGCTATCAGGACTTTGCCAAATCCGGCTGGTACTTTCCCGATTTCGGTTCGGATGCCGGTGCCGCCCAACTCTATTCCAACACCGTTGAAAATCTTTTTGCCGCCTACCGAAGCGCGAGCGACGCCGTGCTGGAAGCCCTGCGCCGGCAAGTGCCCTGCCCCGAAACTCTCAAGCCGGAGACATATGAGCGCACTCTCAAGGCGCGCGCCTTCGACGTAGCTCGTTATCTGCTTCCCCTGGCCACCAACACCTCCTTGGGCCAGATCGTCAACGCCCGCACCCTCGAAACCCAGGTCTCCCGGCTGCTCTCTCATCCCGTCGCCGAGGTCCGCGAGTTGGGATTGAAGCTCCGTCAGGCCGCCGCGGAACCCGCCTGGAGGGTCAACTCCCAGCCCGCGGCGGCGCTGCTGGAAAAGCTCTCCGGCGCGCACCCTTTAGCCCCGGAGATCGCCGAGGAAGCCGCCAAGCTGCTTACGCGCGAGGTCCGCTGCGCTCCCACCCTGGTCAAGTACGCCCACGCGAACGACTATCTCCTGCAAACCCAGGCCGAACTCACCCAGGCCGCCCAAGAGCTTCTTTTCGGACTGCCATTAGGGCTGCCCCACGCAGTGGTCGATTTCGTGGAGCGCACGGAACCGTTGGAAGTCGAACTGGCCGCTACGCTGCTTTACTCGGTGAGCCACCACCCCTACCGCCAGATTCGCGACCTCGTATCCCAACTTCCCGCGGCCCGCATCGCGGAGATCGCCGAACTCGGCCTCCGCCATCGTGGCCGCCACGACGAAGCGCTACGCGCCTTCCACGCCGGAGCCGCGCTGCGCTTTGACATTCTCATGGATATCGGCGGCTTCCGCGATATGCACCGCCATCGCCGCTGCACACAGATCGTCCAACACTTCACCGCTCTCCACGGCTATGAGACGCCCATCTCCGGCGATTTGACAGCGGATGTCAATATCCTCGCCGAAGCCGGCATCCTGGCGGAGTTTCAGTCCGCCATCGAAGAGGCCCATGCGGCCAGCGCCCAGGTCGCCGCAAGCCAGGCTCCGGAAGCCGCCCAATCCGCTCTCTACCTGCTTCCTCTGGCCACCCGCATCCGCGGCTTGTTCAAGATGGACTTTGCCGAAGCCCAGTACATAATGGAACTCCGCTCCGGCCCCGCCGGCCACTTCAGCTATCGCCGCGTCGCCTGGGAGATGTTTCTGGCCTTCCAGCGCCAGCACCCCTCGCTGGCCCGTCACATCCGCGTCACCGACTTTACCAAGCCCATCGACCTGCTTCAGCGGTAAATGAAAAGGGCCGAATCTTATAAGGTTCGGCCCTTTTCAATTACGAACGGACCAGGCGACGTGCTTACGTCTCCGATTCGCGATTTTTCAAGTTGCGGGTGAGCACCTTTTCCACCACCATCTCCACATCGGAGAGGAAGAAACCGTTGGAAGGCTGCACGGCTACCTTGGTTCCAGTATGGCCCAACGCGGAGGCGATTTCGTTCCAGCGATGGATGGTCGAACTGGCCGGCATCACCACCGGCTTGCGAACCGCCTCGGGATGCGCGAACCAGGCTATCCAAATCCCCTGCGCCACCAATATGAGAGACTCGGCGACGAACCGCGGCGGGGCGGTATGCGTCGCGGCGCGAGAGACCAGGGAAACGACGACAAGGTCGCTGACGGCGATCAGGCCTAACCCCAGGGAAATACCGAAAGCCAAGCCGCGAACGGGAAGATGCAGCGCATTCAAGCTCAGGCAAAGAAAGCCCAGCAGGCAGAGTTCGACGACGCTCCCCGAGCGCATGGTTCCGCCGGCGATATCCGCAATCGCGGAAGTCCCCGAATGGGCGAAGGAGATGGTGGAAAGGCCAACGATCATCGATACGAATGCCGCCCAGCGGAAGATCACGAGTCCGAACCTCGTCAGCCCGGAGAAAGCCGAAAGGGCGGAGCGGAAGACTTCCACGCAGATGAGATAAAACAACACCGCGCCCGCAACATATACCGCGCAGCGGGCGATGAAGCATACATCGAAGAAGCTGTTGCCTATCCAGCGCCTCGACTGCCCGTAGCCGAGAAAGAACAACCCCGGCACCGATGTCGCGCGCAAAATCAGATAGCCGCCCATAGCCCGAAAGCGCCGATGCAGCGCCTTCTTCCAAAAGAGGAAGCCTAGCGCCGTCCAAAGTACGAACTCTCCCGCATACATCACGAAAATGGCTGTCGGCATTGGCATGACAATTGGCTCTCTGCGCAGTATCTCATTCAGAGTATCTCTAAACTTCCCATCCATCAACAATAAACGTAATACTTTCTCGGTACGCGCGTGTCAGCCTTTTGTTACTAGCGCGTTACTTGCCGAAAAGACGAAGCCCGATCGTTCAGTTCGAGGTTCCCGGCTTCATGACGGGCCGGCATTTCGGGCGGAAGTAGCGTCTTCGCTTGTATTGACGGCAGCGGCAAAACTGGGAGGCGGCGGACCGGCGCAAAGACGAGGATAACTGGTTTCATCGTTGGTAACCTTTCTTCGCCGCAAGTTGGCGGGATTCGAGGCCAAAATCTCAGATAATAGAAAGATGTCGCTATCGATTCTTCCCAAGTAATTCAATTTACCAATAACGATAGTCCGGTAACGCAATAAGTTACCTGAGTCACATTCGCTTGTGTCCCCGATCGTCTAAAACTGCCGCGCGCGCCCTCCGCTCTGCCGAACCTCGCATCTTCCTCACATGCTAAGATCAATGCAGCGGAATTGGCTTGAAAACCTCGTTTTTCAAGCGGTTAAACCCAAAAAGTCCAGCCGGCATACGTTTCCGGCCCGGCCCGATAGGGGCTTGAAGCAAAAACGCGGCGATTGGAATCCTGAATGGCGACTCAAGCGGTGAACGGCATCCCTCCTCACGGCGACAACGACAACTACACCAGCGAAAATATCAAGATTCTGGAAGGCCTGGAGGCGGTGCGCCTGCGTCCGGCCATGTATATCGGTTCGACCGGCGAGATGGGCCTGCACCATCTGGTCTATGAAGTGGTGGACAACTCCGTCGACGAAGCCCTGGCCGGCTATGCGACCAAGATCGACGTCGTCATTCATGTGGACAACTCGGTCACCGTGATCGACGACGGCCGCGGCATCCCCGTGGACATGAAGACCCTGGCCAGCGGTGAGCAGATGCCCGCGGTGCAAGTGGTGCTGACCATCCTCCACGCCGGCGGCAAGTTCGACGCCTCCACCTACAAGGTCTCCGGCGGCCTGCACGGGGTGGGCGTAAGCTGCGTCAACGCCCTCTCGCAGGAGTTCAACGTCGAAATCTGGCGCGACGGCCACACCTGGGAGATGGATTTCAGTTGCGGCGCGCCCACCAGCGAACTGCGCAAGGCCGGAACCAGCAAGAAACGCGGCACCAAAGTTCATTTTTTGCCGGACAAGAGCATCTTTACCGTCACCGAATTCAACTACGACACACTGGCCCAGCGGCTCCGCGAGATGGCCTTCCTCAACAAGGGCCTGGAGATCACGCTTACCGACGAACGCACCGCCGACCCCAAGACCGGCGAAGCGCGTCGCGCCGAATTCCGTTACGCCGGCGGCATCGCCGAGTTCGTCAAGCATCTCAACCGAGGGAAGACCGTGCTGCATGAGAAGCCCATTGTCATGGAGGCCTCGCGCGACGGGGTGGAGATCGAGATCGCCCTGCAATACAACGACAGTTACTCGGAGACTGTCTTCAGCTTCGCCAACAACATCAACACCGTGGATGGCGGAACGCATCTCTCCGGCTTCCGCACTTCCCTCACCCGCACCATCAACGCCATCGGCCAGCAGTTGGGCCTTTTCAAGGACCTCAAGGAGAACCTGAGCGGCGACGACGTGCGCGAAGGCCTTGTGGCCGTCATCAGCGTCAAGCTGTCGCAGCCGCAGTTCGAGGGTCAGACCAAGGGCAAGCTCAACTCCGACATCGCCGGCACCGTGCAGGCCTTCGTGAACGAGCGGCTGGGCGCATTCCTGGAGCAGAATCCGCCCATCGCCAAGCGCATCATCAACAAGGCCATCGAAGCCGCCCGCGCCCGCGAGGCCGCCCGCAAAGCCCGCGACCTGACCCGCCGCAAGGGCGCGCTGGACGGCGGCGGCCTGCCCGGCAAGCTGGCCGACTGCAGCGAGCGCAACCCCGACCGCTGTGAGCTTTATCTTGTTGAGGGCGAGAGCGCCGGCGGCACGGCCAAGCAGGGCCGCGACCGCCGCTTCCAGGCCATTCTTCCCCTCAAGGGCAAGATCCTCAACGTCGAGAAGGCCCGCTACGACAAGATGCTGGGCCACGAGGAGATCCGCGCCATGATTACCGCGCTCGGCTGCGGCATCGGCAAGGACGACTTCGACGCAACCAAGATTCGCTACGGCAAAGTCATCCTGATGACCGATGCCGACGTGGACGGCTCCCACATTCGCACCCTGCTGCTCACCTTTTTCTTCCGGCATATGACGGAACTTATAAAGCGCGACAACATTTATATCGCCCAGCCACCGCTCTTCAAGATCAAGAAAGGCCGTTTCGAGCAGTACATCAAGGACGAGCGCGAGTTCGTCAAAGTCATGGTCAACCGCGCGGCTGAAGGTATGATGGTGCGCCACGGCGAGAGCGCCAACCGCATCGAAGGCGCCGACCTGACCCGCTTCATGGCGACGCTGAGCGAGTACCTGGACTTTGTCGAGCGTGTCGACAAGCGCATCCGCAACGAGAAGCTGACCGAGATACTGGCCCGCGCCACGCTTGTCCATCGCGCCGATTTTGCATCCAAGTCCGAGAACGAAGTCCCGGAGAAGCTGGCCCTGCTGCACGCCGAAATTGCCGAACGGGCCGACGAGTTCCAGTTCAAGGCTCTCGGCGCTCCGCTTGAGGACGAAGAGCACCACACCTGGTCGATTTCGTTCACCGATGCGCAGGGAGCCGAGCGCCGCATCGACTGGACCCTGGCCTCCAGCCCCGAGTTTCGCCAGATGATGGCCAAGTACAGCCTCATCAAGGAGTTCCTCGAACCGCCTTTCCTCATCGAGTACGCCGCCAAAGCCACCGCCCCCGAAGCGAGTCAGGATGCCAGTGCGGAAGCGAACGCGGCCGAAGATGCCGCGGAATCCGAACCCGGCAGCGCCGAGGCTCAGGCCGAAGCCAAATCCGCGCGCCGCACCGCCCGCGCACTGCGTGAGCCGGTCGAAAAGCAGACCGCCCGCGAACTCTTCGTCCACATCGTCGAGCAGGGCAAGAAGGATTAC
Organism: uncultured Occallatibacter sp.; assembly: GCA_964565955.1. Taxonomy (GTDB): domain Bacteria; phylum Acidobacteriota; class Terriglobia; order Terriglobales; family Acidobacteriaceae; genus Telmatobacter. The sequence goes on along the minus strand of CAZMHC010000001.1, from coordinate 59,817 downwards.
TCCGTCCAGCGTTACAAGGGCCTGGGCGAGATGACCGCAACCCAGCTCTGGGAGACCACCATGGACCCCGAGCACCGCACCCTGCTTTCCGTGAAGCTCGAGGACATCGCCGAGTGCGAAGCCATCTTCACCACCCTTATGGGCGAAGACGTGGAAGCGCGCCGCAAATTCATCGAAGACAACGCGCTGGACGTGAAGAACCTGGACATTTAGAAAACAACTTATCTTGCCGGAATCCGGATGCGCGAGGTATCGATGCCGATACCTCGGATCGGCTATCTTCCGCTGTGATACTCTTTATCCAATCCCGTGTCCACAGAGAAAAACAAACTCTATTACGGCGACAACCTTGAAGTCCTCCAGCGGTATGTGAAGGACGAGTCGGTGGACCTTGTCTATCTCGATCCGCCCTTCAATTCGCGGCAGGACTACAACGTGCTCTTCGCAGAGAAAGACGGCTCGCAATCGACTTCGCAGATTGAAGCGTTCAAGGATACCTGGGAATGGGATATTGAGGCTGAACGGACCCTGGAGCAGATCATCGAAAAGGGAGGCCGGATAGCCGATGCACTGCGATCCTTCCGTACCTATCTCGGCGGCTCGGATATGATGGCATATTTGGCGATGATGGCCCCAAGATTGGTGGAACTGCGCCGGGTGATGAAAGAAACCGGCTCCGTCTATCTGCACTGCGATCCAACCGCCAGCCATTACTTGAAGATTTTGATGGATGCGGTCTTCGGACCGCAAAATTTTCGCACCGAAATCATCTGGAAGCGCAGTAGCGCGCACAACGATGCCAAGCAGGGACGGAAGCAGCATGGGCGCATCCATGATGTCATACTCTTCTACACCAAGAGCATGGATTGGCAGTGGAACCCTCAGTTCACCGCGTACAACGAAAAGTACATTGAGCAGTTCTACAAATATGTCGAGGAAGGCACAGGAAGAAGATATCGGCTCGACAACTTGTCAGGCCCCGGCGGTGCGGCCAAGGGCAACCCCAGCTATGAGGTCATGGGAGTTACCAGGCATTGGCGCTATTCCAAAGAGAAAATGGAGAGGCTCATCGCCGAGGGGCGCGTTCTCCAATCGAAGCCTGGAGCAGTTCCCGCCTACAAGCGTTACCGCGATGAGATGCCGGGAGTGCAGGTCCAGGATGTTTGGACAGATATTCGGCCGATTGGAGCTCAGGCTCAGGAGCGCCTCGGCTATCCAACCCAGAAGCCCGAAGCTCTACTGGATCGCGTCATAAAGAACAGTTCCAACGAAGACGACTTAGTCCTCGATCCCTTCTGCGGCTGCGGGACGACGGTTCAGGTTGCGCAACGCCTCAACCGCCGTTGGATCGGCATCGACATTACGCACCTCGCCATCGGACTCATCAAGACCAGGCTTACCGATGCCTTCGGGCCGGAGATCAAGTCCACCTACGACGTTATCGGCGAGCCAACAGACTATGCCGGAGCCGCGACGCTGGCTGCCGAAAACAAGTACCAGTTTCAGTGGTGGATGCTGGGGCAGGTAGGCGCGCGGCCCGCCGAGCAAAAGAAAGGCGCGGACCGCGGCATCGATGGCCGACTCTACTTCCACGACGACAACTCCGGTCACTCCAAGCAAATCGTCTTCTCGGTCAAGGCAGGCGGCGTGACCGTCTCGCAGGTGCGCGACCTGGTTGGCGTTCTCGACCGCGAAAAGGCGCAGATAGGCGTTTTCCTGTGCTTCGATGAACCGACCAAACCCATGCTCCGCGAGGCCGCCGAGGCTGGATTGTACAAGTCGGCGGACGGCGCCGCTTATCCCCGGCTGCAAATCCTTACCGTCGAGCAGATTCTGAAAGGCATCCAGCCGAAGTACCCGCTGCACCGCCGCGATGCGACCTTCAAGAAAGCTCCGCGCAGCCGCCCCGCGCCGGCGACAAACCTGAGCCTGCCGCTGCTGCCGCCCGAATAGCTCCGGTTGTCGCTTCGATCGCTGTCATGGGTCCGCCGATTTCTTTGCCCGCCGATCCCGCGGCCGATGCCGGGATGCGCGGAAAAGATTCGCATTGACAAGTGCTTGGGTGCCCGGTACTGTAAAGGTACGGAGCTTATCCGCGATGCAGCCTGTCTCCAACAAATTCGCGTGTTGTTGTTGTCTCTGTTGCCGCTAGCGCCCGCTGGCCCGTCCGCGAATCTGTTTGCTTCCATCCCTTTCACTCATGATTTGACCTTCGAGTACTGGGTGCTTGAGCTCGCTCCCCTATCTCAGCGCTTCATCGACAACTAAGTGCAGAGCCTGTCTCGAAAAGTGAGGTTTGTCACTCACAATGTGCGCGAGGCCGTGCGTCTGGGCGGCCGCGTGATACTTATGACTTACAGGCCGGGCACCGTCCGCAGCCAGTTCGATGTCGAGTTGTCCAGGCCGCGGCACATGGAAGATCCTCGCGTGGCGCAACTTGCGGCCGGAATACTGGACGAATTGCGCGTGGAAATCGAAAAGGCGGTAGCCGCGGAGTATGACCATGTCCAGAATCCTTAAGAATCTCGTCTTTTACGGATCGCTTTTGACAGCCTGGGCGTTGATAGCTCATGCGAAGATATGGCCGCCCTACCTTTTGCCCGCGCCGTTCGACGTTTGGCGGTCGCTGCGCGACGGCTTTGCCGATCATAGCTTCTGGATCGCCATCGGAGTCAGTATGCGCCGCGTTGCGATCGGTTACGCGCTTTCCGTGGTCATGGGCATGATCCTCGGATTCGGCATCGCCGGCAGCAAGTTTCTGGAACAGACAGTCGCTCCGCTGCTTACCAGCCTGCAAAGCCTGCCCAGCATCTGCTGGCTTCCGCTGGCCATGCTCTGGTTCGGCCTCAGCGAGAGGGCTATTTACTTTGTGATTATTGCCGGATCGGTACTGTCGATCACCATCAGCATGGAATCGGGCCGCCACGCGATTCCGCGGATTTATTCGCAGGCGGGGCGCAATCTGGGCGCGCGCGGATGGAAACTCATCGTCTTTGTACTGCTCCCCGCCAGCCTCCCGCATCTGGTCTCCGGTCTCAAGCAGGGTTGGGCCTTTGCGTGGCGCGCGCTGGTCTCCGGCGAGATGATCGTGGCTGGCCTCGGCCTGGGCCAGCTTTTGATGGTGGGGCGCGACAACAGCGACATGAGCATGGTGCTGGCCGTCATGCTGGTGATTGTCGTCATCGGATGGGCTATCGATGGCCTGATTTTCCGCGGCATCGAGGGCTGGTTCAGTCGCCGTTGGGGCTTGGGTGCGCCGGCATAAAGCGGCACACGGCGATTCTGGGCTTGCCATAGCCGCCTATCCGGGTATTCTGTAGAAGATGATGCGTTGGTTGCAGCGGGTGGCGGTGGTGCTGGCAGCAGGCTCTATAGCTCTTTATGCGGGCGATTGGGCTACCTACAAGCTGCGTGGGTCGCCGCGATCGACGGTGGCCGTAAACCGGTACGTTACAATCCCGCTCAAGGGCAACAAGCAGGAGTTCGATTACCTCGGCTCGTTGGACCAAGCCTGCACGCTCTCGCTGTTTTCGCAAGCGGGCTTGAGTCCCTGCTGGCAGCTTCGCCGTAACCCCAACCTCGGCGCCAACCTCCAATAGTTTTCTGGATGAGAGCCTTCCAGGGGAGTTTCCCGGACATTGCCATGTGACGCACATCACAACGCGCCGGGATGTCTTTGGCTAATATCTGAGGAATCCGGGGATTCTCCGAGGAACGATGTATAGCCACACCCAGAATGACAACGGCACGTACAACACCCGCTGCCTTTACTGCTTCATGACGATCGCCTCGGCCGTCGAGAGCGAACGGGAGTTGCAAGAGCTTGAGGGCAGGCACATTTGCCCGGAGCGGGCATTGGCCGATCTGCTTGCGCGTGAAACCCCCATCGAATCCCATTCCAGGCCCAACTGAAAAATCGAGATCGTTTCTCTCACGCTGTCGTCGATCGCAGCGAGGTTGAGCCGTCTCAGTCGCCCGTGGACGTTCGCGTCCTCTTCTATATACAATTCGATCAGCAAGTACGCTAGCCCCCGGATGCTTTTCCTGGCAAGTCACCTCTGGAGCGAGTGCGTCCGCGGACTGTCTGCGAACGGACAAGGGGACAAGGCAAGATTCATCGGCGGTACAACTAAGTTAGAGTCGATCCTGCGAGAGATTTGAGCGATAGTTACAGTCAGCGAAGCATTTCAGGCGGAGAGATCATGCCAATTCCTGGAGCGAAACCTGCCAGCGTTTTTGCAACATTGCTTCTGCTATGCCTCGTTTCAACAGGAGTGGGGCAAACTCCGTCCTCCATTGCTCCTTCGACGCCGACTCGGCACGAGAGCGGGAACGCTTCCGCAGATCGGCATTCGCGCGGAGACGTTCATGGCTATCCAGAGTTAGTGGATATTACGCCATCGACCGGGATTCAATTCGAACATTTATCGAGTCCGGAACAGAGGTTCATTGTGGAGTCGATGAGCGGCGGTGTGGCGCTGATCGATTACGACCGGGACGGCTGGCCGGACATTTATTTTACGAACGCGCAGAGCGTGGAGATGGCGCTCCACGGCCAGAAGGCGCACAGCGCATTGTTCCACAACAACCGCGATGGAACCTTCACCGATGTTTCAAGGAAGTCCGGCGTTGCAAACGAGGAACACCGTTACGGTCTGACTTCGATCTGGTCGGATTTCGACAACGACGGCAAACTCGATTTGTTCGTCACCAACGACGGCCAGCCGAACTATCTTTACCAGGGCAACGGCAGGGGTGTCTTCGAGGAAGTCGGCTTCTCTTCAGGCGTTGCGTTGAGCGAAAGCGGTTCCCGACAGGCGAATATGGGCGTAGCCCTGGGCGACTATATGCACACCGGGCGTATGTCTCTGTTGATTTCCCATTTCGACAACGAATACGCCGCGTTTTATCGCAACGACGGGGGAATGAGCTTCACGGATGTCTCGGTGCCTTCGGGAATTGCAAAGGCTACACGCGGATATGTTGGGTGGGGCGATGCTTTTGTCGATTTTGCCAACAGCGGCTGGCAGGATATTTTTGTGGTCAACGGACACGTCTATCCGCAGGTGGACCAAAGCCCATCTGGACTCAGATACCTGGAGCCGAAGATACTGCTGATGAATCAGCGCAACGGAACCTTCAAGGACATAAGCGATCGGGCGGGGGCTGCAATTCAAATTCCGCAGGTGAGCCGCGGGATGGCCATCGGCGATCTCTTCAATGACGGCAAGCTGGAAGCGGTGGTTGAGAATCTGAAAGGTCAGCCTATGATTCTGCGTCCCGAGGGCGGAGCGCAAAACCACTGGGTCAGCTTTCAGTTGGAGGGAGTTAAAAGCGATCGCTTGGCGTTGAATGCGCGGGTGCGCGCTACCGCCGGCGATCTGGTGCAGCTAGGCGAAGTTGTCAGCGGCGGGAGTTACCTTTCACAGAACGACCTTCGCATCCACTTCGGGCTTGGCGAGCATCCGCGCGTGGATAAAGCCGAAGTGCTATAGCCGGACGGAAAGGTGGAAACGCTGGCCAACTTGCCCGCGGATCGTTTCTATTCTGTCCGGGAAGGCGCGGGCGTGGTATCGTCCAATCCACCTGCCATAGGCAGCGCGAAGCGACCCTGATCCGATGGGGCGGGAAGTTATTTGGAGGCTGGTTCGCCAGGCTTGCCTTTCAACTGGGCATCGTGCAGTTTCTTGACGAGCGAATCGTCGGAGGCTTTCTGCAGATTGCGCGTCTTGTCGAATTCGGCCTTTGCCTCGTTCTTCTTTCCTGCCGCCTGATAAATCCGTCCGAGCCGCCAGTGGACGTTCTCGTCGTTGGGACTTAACTTTTCGGCGATTTTGAGTTCCAGCAGGGCGTCGTCGCGGCGATCCGCTTCGTTATAGAGGATGCCCAGATCCAGATGCGCCAGTTCCCGGCTAGCGTCGAGGCGAAGAGCCTTTTCCAACAGCGGCTCAGCTGCCTCCGGATGGCTCAACTGAATCTGTGCATCCGCCAGATAGATCATGGCCTGGACGTGATTCGGATTGTTGGCTAACTCGGCCTGAAACTCGCTCGCTGCCTCCGCGTACTGTCTCTGCGTCCACAATAAGTAGCCCAGGCCGAAGTGAACCTCCGGCTCCTTGGGGTCGGCCTTGGCAGCGGCGCGGAACTGCTGGATCGCGCCGGGAGTGTCTTTCTGCTCGTCCAGCACCTCGCCCGCCAACATATCCGCTTCGGCCGACTCCGCATTCAGCAACAGAATCTCGTGATAGGTATCCAATACGCACTGATATTGCTTGGACCATAGGCAACTGTGCGCCAGAGTCAGGCGCAGTTGCAGGTTCGTGGGATCGTTGGCGGCGGCGGTCTTCAAATACGGCACGGCCTCGGCGTATTCGCCCAACCCATAGCGCGCCATGCCAAGCAGGACAGTCAGTTGTTGTGCTTCGGGAGAAGCGGGCTTCGCGCTCTTGAGCAGCGGCGCAAAGACCTCGACGGACTGTTTCAACTCGCCGCCTTTGAAAAGCGCCAGGCCCAGATTGAGTTGCAAGCCGGGCAGCTTCGGGCCCAGCGCCAACGCCTTGCGATAGAGCGGGACAGCTTCTTTGTAATGCTCCTGGCGCGCCTCCAGCAATCCCAAGTGGGCATAAGGCTCCGGATTCGATGGATGCGCCTTCATATATAAGTGCCACGCCACTTCGGCCTCGGCGTTCTTGCCTTGTTGCTCCAGGGACAGCGCCGTCGTTCGCTGCGGATCGGGTTTTACGGCCAGCGCTTGACCCAGGCAGGGGGCAGCAGCCATTGCGATTGTCATCGACAAAGTCAGCTTCCGGCAGATTTGCAGTCGCATGGCGGGTTTCACTCTTGATTCCCAATCTATCTTAATTTACTGCGCCCCAAACTCTACGGCAGATCGGCGAGTACTCCCAAATCCTTGGCTACCCTTTGCAGAGCGGTGTCGCGCGTCCATAGCTGGATCCCTGGCGTCAGCAGACAGGACGCTATCAGGTGCGCATCCGTCAGGCCAATGCCCTTCGAGTAGAGAGCATGAGCATCGATCATGTGCCGCACCACGCCGAGTTGCGCCACCTTCACTTCGAGCAGCGCCTCCATCTCTTCAAGCCTCTTTCGCCGGTTATGCAGCGAACCGAGCGCAATTTCGGCAACGATAAACGGGTGCATCGCAATCTGCCCCGCGCCAAGCCGCTGCTCCATCTCCGTACTGCTTCCTCGCTCCGGATTGCGCCCGCGAAGATGCTCGACCCAGACGGATGTGTCCGCCAGAATCATAGATCGCCGGCCCTCACCCGCTTGATCTCTTCCAAATCCGGCTCCGTGCCTCCTACCGCCGCCAGCCTGCGCGAGGCCTCAAGATGAATCAACGCCTTCAACCCCTCGCGGAGCAGTGCCGACCTCTCCGTCACGCCCGAATACTCCTGCGCCTTGGACAACAACTCGTCATCGAGCGCCACAGTCGCTCTCATAAAACCCTCCACACTCACCGATTGTATCACCATAAGGTGACGCTTGCGCGCAAGGCGACTATTTCACCCCGCAAATAGAAAAAGGGCGCGGCAGGATAGCCTGCCGCGCCCCGGTGGAGGGTTGAGTTAGAAGGTAAAGTGGCCGCCCAACTGCAATGAGCGGGGATCCCACAAGCCAGTGACCGCGCCGAAGTTGCCGTCACCGGTGTTGGTGTCGATGCCGTCGAACTCGGTGTGGTTGAAGGTGTTGAACGACTGGAATTCGAGCTTGAAGTTCACCCGCTCTGTGAAAGCAAAATTCTTGTAGAGCGAGGTGGTGAAGTTCACGCGGCCGGGACCGACGACAGCGTCCTTGCCGGCGTTGCCGAAGCCTTGGTTCGACCCGCCCAGCCATGCAGGGGTGGGCGCGGTGAAGGCGGTTGGATCGAACCACTGCCCGTACTTCTTCGTATAGCTCGGCTTCCCAGCGATGTCGGGGCGGATGGTGTATGCATTGTTTTGATTGTCCAGGCCGACCGTGTCATAGCCGGAGGTGAATTTGGGGGTTGAGTTCAGGCCGGTATTGGCCACGATGGTGCCGGCAAGCGTCCATCCGCCCGCGACGGTGTGGACCAAGCCGTGCTCCTTCTCGAAGAAGGGCATCTTGTAAACGTAGTCGGCGCTCAACTGCTGACGGCGATCCAGGACACCAGAACCCTTGTCGTACTTCAGGTTCCATGGGTCGCTGGTATTGTCGAGATCCTGGCTGCCGTTGGTGGAATCGATCTGGTGCGCGTACGTGTAATCGACTTCACCGCTGAGGCCCCACTTGTTCTGCACGCGCAGGCCGGCCTGGAGGCTGTTGTAGTCTCCGGTTTGGGTGTTTTGCGCCTGCGTAATGTTGCTCCAGCCCTGATAGGTGACCAGGGTATTGGCAGTATTTCCCAGGCTCACATCGGTCGTGTCGCCCGCTGCCTTGTTGTTAGGATCGCCGTTATTGGCGCGAGTCTGCAAGGGAGTGCTGAGCGGGAAGGTGTTGATCCCGATCTGAGTGCTCTGGTGCCAGTCGATATTGCCGACGTACTGGACTTGCAAGATCAGAGAGGGAGCCAGCTCATGCTGAACGCCCAGGCTGAACATCGCCGATCCAGGTGCCTTGTAGGTGGTGTTCAAGGTCGTCAGGCCGGTCACAAAGGTTGGCAGCGTGCCAGCCCCTGGAACGAGGTTGTCAGTCCAATCCGTTCCTGGATTGGTAAATTCGGTGTTGGAGAGGCCCAGGTTGGCGACAAAGGGCGAGTTGCTGCCCATATCGAAGACATCGTTGCCCTGCATACGTTCGTAGAATGTTCCGAAGCCGCCGCGGAGAACGGTTTTGCCGTTGCCGAAGAGATCTTCCGAGAATCCGACGCGAGGCTGCCAGGTTTTGTAGTCGTTGTTGACCAAACCGCGCGGGGTTCCATCCTGACTTGCGAGAGCAAGGCCGTTGGTGTAGAGAGGCACACCGCCGATGGTTTGAACGCCGGGGCCGGTCGAATCGATGGTTCCGTCGCCGGCAACCCAGGTGGGCTCAAGGGCAGGCGAATAGAGACTGGGAACGAAGTTGGCCATGGAGTTGCTGCGCTCGACGGTATGCGGCATGGCGTCGTAGCGGAGGCCCAACTGCAAGCTCAACCGTGGGGTTACGTGCCAGTTGTCCAATGCGTATACCGAGGGGGTCTGGCTAAACCAATGGAACATTGGCGTAGTCTGCTCCTGGCTGTAGCTGGAAGGCAAGCCAAGCAGCAAATCCACGATGCCGTCGTTGCTGTTTGCGTTCATGTGATATGCGCCCTGGGAATCGCCGCCGACCATCTGCTTCTTGACGTAGCGGTTGTAGCTGAAGCCGAACTTGAGGGCGTGCTTTCCCTTGGTGTACGAGAGGTCCACCTTGGGTTCGTAGTCGCGGGCCGCGTTGGCGTAGGGCGAGGTGCTGGTTTCTTCGTTGGTGTTGTACGGGGCGCCAAAGTAAATGGCCGGCACAACCGTTCTCGCGGTCAGCGGGAAGGCGGCGGTAGGCGGATTGACGCTCCAGCCGGCGGGTTTGTTGCCATTGGCGCTGTCGGCGAAGACAAGCTCATTGCCGTCGTAGTTGATGCTGGCTTCCACCAGCAGGTCGGGCGACAAGGTGCCGGTCAACTTGATGACCGCGCTGTTGGAGGGGCTGTTCAGAGCAGTGGTGATGGTGGTGTAGCTGGCTCCTGCCCAGCCCAGGAACGGAGCCTGCTCGTTCTGGAGCAGCGATTCGCCGATCCAGTGGCCCATCAACGACCACTTGTCGTTGAAGTTGTGATCGATGCGGACCAGATCCTCGCGCGCGTTTTCAGGGAGCGAGCCGTTGGAGACATAAAAGTCGTTGGCCGCGGCTGAACCAGTGGGAATGATGCCGGCGTTGAGGTACAGCACGGCGTTCGGGTCGAAGAGCGAAACCGGAATGTTTGCCGCGCCAGTTCCATCGCCGCAGACTTTTCCGCCCGCCGCATTGACCACGGGAAGAGCTTTGGTGTTGAAGCAATCGCCGGGGGCCAGTAACAAAGCCGCGTACTGGTTCAGAAGCTTCGTATTGCCGATGGCCGAGGGAACAATCAATTGAGGGATAATCGTGCCGGTCTTGGAGCCAGGAGCCGCAGTGGCAAACGCTGGAGCCACATAGGGAAGCATCCCGCCAACCTCATTAGCCGCTGTCGGAAAGTCCTTGGCGTCGAGGGTCGCGGCGTTGTCGTTGGCGCCGTTTGTCGTTTTGCGCCACTCTTCATTCCAGAAGAAGAACGTCTTCGACTTGCCCGAACTGGAGGACTTGTCGAGCGCGCCGAACGGAATCGGTCCGCTGAAGTTGCCGCCATAGATGTTGTAGTGGGTGGCGGGCCTTGCGGAAGCAGGCGAACTCAGCTTGTTTTGATAGGTGTTGGCGTCGAAATCGGTGTTGCGGTCTTCCTCGTAGAGGGTGCCGTGGTACTTGCTGGCGCCGCTCTTGAGGGCCATCGAAATGGTGCCGCCGGTGGAGATGCCGTAATCCGGAGGATAGTTGCTGGCCAACACGTTGAACTCGGCGAGCGCGTCCTGGGAGGGTTGGAGGGCGCTCTTGCCGCCGGAACCGCGGTCATAGGATTCGCCGCCGTCGATCAGCCATACGTTGTGCGCCTGGCTAAGGCCGTTGAAGCTGATGGCCCAGCTGCCAGTGACAGCGGTAACCGAGTTGCTGTCGGGCAAATTGTTGGTGACGCCCAAGCCGAGGGCGGCCAGAGCGACGAAGTTGCGGTTTTCGGTGGCCAGTTGGCTGATCTCAGTGTCGTTGATCAGGGTGCTGACGACGTTGGAGTCGGCCTGCACCGCGAGTGCGTCGGCCACAACGGAGACGGTGGTGGATTCCGCGCCGACGGTGAGCTTGATGTCGGAGCGGACGGTGGCGGAAATGTCGACCACGATGCCGGTCTGCGTGTACCCTTCAAAGCCCTTGGCGGTGACCTTCAGATCGTAGTTGGAGGGGTTCAAACCGCCGAAGTCGTACAAGCCGGTGCCGCTGCTGACGGTTGTCTTGACGCCTTTGGTAGCCTCGTCGACGAGCGTGAGATTCGCGCCCGCGATGACGGCTCCGGTCTGGTCTGTGACGATGCCGGTGATCTCGGAGTTGGCCTGCGCGAACGAAGCCGCGCACGCCAGCACGAAGAACAGCGGCAACAAGAAGAAGATGTATCTCGCTTGTCTCATGTGACCTTCCTTTTCAAGTTTGTGGCAATTGGTGTTGCTTGCTGCGTTCGCTTCCCCATGCATTGGGTATGAAGCCCGGTATGAAGCCGGCGACGACGCGCCGGGGTGGGGCAAGGAATTTTCAGGGACGATTGCGGACGGATTTCCGTTTCCGCTCCCTGGCGTGTTCATGGAGCTTGAACGGCATACAGCCGCCCCGCTGCTCTCCGCTTGTGCGGAGCGCCACGACGACGGCGCGCGACCTGGGACAAATTTGCTCAAAAGCCTCGTTTTACCGGCGGTCCCAATGCGAGACCGAATCGGCGATTCCGACCAGATGGAAACGCTTCTCAACGGGCTTCGGAATGGCCCGATTCTCCGCGATCTGGAAGATGCGATTCCAGGTTATACACTTTCTGGAATCTCTGTGCTCAATCGTTTAAGTAGAGTGAGCAAAAATGTACTGCCAATGAGCCGGAAGAAATTAGAATCCATCGTTCATGCTTTGTCAAGCGGTAATTTGAAAGATTTTTGCCAAGAAGCATTTCTATCTGGGCAACCGTCCGCAACAGCGTCGAAAATGACCTAAAACAGGGCAGTTAAGCGGGAATCTCCGATGCGGCTTCGGGCCATGCGGATTCGTCAGCGGAAGGCTTGTTGCCCGGTCGCGGAGCGATTTTGAAAAATTTCTTTGCGAGGGAGCGGTTTTCTCCACCGTTGGCGCTCCTCCCTACCGTGAAGGAGTCCTTGCGCCGAATCGGAGCCAAGATCGGAGAGGAAATCGCACCGGCAACCGCGGCAAATTTTGCCTTTGAGGAGCGCCCTATCGCATCCGGGCCAGGTCCCGCAACTGGCGCGCCGTCGCCTCCAGGAAGGTCTCGATGCTGGCCCCGGCTGGCGGCTCAATCCCGGATTTCGCCTGGATCGCCGCCGCAATCCGCTGGGCAAGCGCCTGGCGGGTGGGCAGGCTCATATCGAGCCGCCGCGAGAAGAATCCCTCCAGCACCTCGAGGTCCGTGTGCGAAAGCTTTGCGATGCCTATGGATGGCAGGGATAAGGCCGTATGCGGCTCCGGGATCGGCGCGCTGGGCTCAAAAACTTGCGCGGTAAAGGTCCGCGTACCTGAGTCGCCCCACAGCGGCGCCTCCCGCTCCCGATCCCTCACCACCAAGGTGCCCGCCGCCAGGTCGCCCAGCCGCTGATGCTGGCGGGTGGCGAACATCGCGATCACGCCGACGGCGTAGAAGAAGGGAAGCTGATCCACGTAGCGGACGAAGTTGCGGGCCATGGACTCGAACAGCCCAATGGCGCGCCCGGAGCGCTGAATGACGCGAATGCGGGCCACGCGCTTGCCTGGGGTGCGGCCATTCCAAAAGGCCTCGAAAAGCGTGAAGTAGCCCCAATTGAAGAGAAACAAAACAAAGATGGCGATGGCTTCGGCCCACTGGGCGGAGAGCTTGGAGAAGGCTCGAATGCCCGGCGCAAGGATCGCAAACAGCACAATGAACACCAGCAGCCCGGCGCCCCAGATCAGGTAATCGACCAGCAACGCGATAAAGCGGCTGCCAATGCCGGCCAAGGGCATCTCGATGGCCACCAGTTCCGGGGTTTCGATGCTAAGCTGGTCTGAACTCGATTCCATGACGCAAATCCTTTCCAACCAGTGGATTCATAAACGCCGGCCGCACTGGGACCGACTGGCTTCGCTGCTGGCGCAGGCCGAGGCAAGCGGCTTGCGCCAACTCTCTCGCGCGGAGTTGCAGGAGACGGCGCTGCTCTATCGCCAAGTGGCCGCCGACCTCTCCGTGCTGCGCCAGGACACGACCGCCCGCGCCTACGCCGGACACGTGAATCAATTGCTGGCTCGCGCTCACCATATCATCTATTCCGGGCGAAAGACGAATTTGTTCACGCTCTTCAGGTTCCTGCGCGACCGGTATCCGGCGATCTTCCAGCGTCAGATCGGCTATGTGGCGGCTGCGGTGCTGGTCTCCGTCGCCTGGGGGCTGCTGGGCGCGGCCATCACCACCGCGCGCCCGGAGTTCATGCGCCACTTCGTCGGCCCGGCGATGATCGCGACCCTGGAGCGCCACGAGATGTGGACCGATTCCGTGGTCAGCATAGCTCCCATGGCCTCCAGTTATATCATGACCAATAATCTTACCGTCAGCTTCGTTACCTTCGCCGGCGGCATCGTCTTCGGGCTGGGAACCTTCTTCTATCTCTACGTCAACGGCATGATGCTTGGAGTTATCGGCGCGGCCTGCCACCAATACGGAATGTCGCTGGCTCTGTGGAGTTTCGTCGCGCCGCACGGCTCGCTGGAGCTTCCCTCGATCCTGATCGCCGGGGCCGCCGGTTTCCGCCTCGGCCACGCCATGCTCTTTCCCGGCGCGCTGCGCTGGAAGGAATCGGTGGCCCGCGGCGGCATCGAAGCCACGCAACTGGTCTCCGGCATCATTCCCTTGCTGGTGATCGCCGGCTGTCTGGAAGGCTTCTTCTCCCCCTCGCAGGCTCCGGTGTGGCTGAAGTTCACCGTCGGAGGGTTGCTTTTCACACTCCTGCTGTTATGGCTCTTACGCCCGGTGAAAGCATTCGCGCAAGACGCATAACATGAATTTATCTTTCAACGGTCGCGCGGTAAAATAAGCCGACTCGCCAACCGACGATGCTATAACTTCGATTCCGCAGGAGAAGCTACGCGAACCGCGCGGGGCGCGCCTTCGGGCAGGAGCAGCTTTTGCGGCGCGCGGCAGGCGCGGTCGAGCTTGGCCCGGTCGGACCGCATCCGGCGGTCGGCGCGCAGCGCGCCGAGCGCGGCGGCGAGGATGGAGGTGGCCGCGGACTCGGCGGGAGCGGAGATGCTGTAGTGCATCCACTTACCCTCGCGCCGCGCGGCAACGATGCCGGCCTTTCTGAGATAGGCAAGGTGCCGCGAAATCTTCGGCTGGCTCTGGCCAAGCACTTCGACGAGATAGCAGACGCAAACTTCGTGTCCGTCGATGAGGTTGAGCAGGCGCAGGCGGGTGGGGTCGGCCAAAGCCGCAAAGAGGCTTGCCAGGTTCACCGCCGTGGAGGGGCCGCTCATCCGCCTATTATATACGGATTGACAAATACGAACGCGGGTCATATATTTGCGTAAGCGTATGTGAGGCGCTGAAGGATGGATACGAAATCCCTGGTTCAGGAAAAATATGGCGCGGCGGCGCGGCAGGTGAAGGAGAGCGGCTCGGTGGCTTGCGGCGATCCCGCGCTGCGCTGTTGCGACCCGGTCACCGCCAACCTTTACAACGAGTCCGAGAAGAGCGGCCTGCCCGTGAGCGCAGTTCTGGCATCGCTGGGCTGCGGCAACCCCACCGCCTTGGCGGAGTTGAAACTGGGCGAGACGGTGCTGGACCTCGGCTCCGGCGGCGGCATCGATGTGCTGCTTTCGGCAAGGCGCGTTGGCCCCAACGGCAAGGCCTACGGTCTGGATATGACCGAGGATATGCTGGCTCTGGCGCGCGAGAATCAGCGCGAGGCCGGGGTTGAAAACGTCGAGTTTCTCAAGGGCGAGATAGAGAGCATTCCGCTGCCGGATAACTCGGTGGATGTGGTTATCTCCAACTGCGTCATCAACCTTTCGGCGGACAAGGACTGCGTTTTGAAGGAGACCTTCCGCGTTCTCAAGCCTGGGGGCCGCTTCGCCGTCTCCGACGTGGTGGTGCGCGGCGAAGTCCCCGCGCAGGTGCGCAAGAGTATGCTGCTGTGGGTGGGCTGCATCTCCGGCGCGCTCGAAGAGCGGCAGTATATCTCCAAACTTGCCAATGCCGGTTTTACGGGCATCTCTATCGAACCTACCCGCGTCTACTCGATCGAAGATGCGCGGCATTTTCTGGTCGAGGCGGGGATCGATGTGGATGCCGTCGCTCCGCTGATCGAAGGCAGATTCATGAGCGGCTTCATTCGGGCGACGAAGCCGGTCGACGATTGCTGCGCGCCGGGATGCTGTAGCCGATCGAACGCGGCCGGAGAGGATCATGCAAAGACCCTATAACATACTCGTGTTATGCACGGGCAACTCGGCGCGCAGCATTCTCGGCGAGGCTCTCTTCAATACTTTGGGCGCGGACCGCTTCAAGGCATACAGCGCGGGCAGCCATCCCAGCGGCAAGGTAAATCCCTTGGCCATCGAGCAAGTGAAGGCGCTCGGCTATCCGGTCGAGAACTTGCGCAGCAAGAGCTGGGACGAGTTTGCTCAGCCCGGCGCTCCGCAAATGGATTTCGTCGTGACAGTCTGCGACAACGCGGCCGGCGAAGTCTGTCCGTTTTGGCCGGGGCATCCGGTAACCGCGCATTGGGGCTTTCCCGATCCCGCCGCAGTGCAAGGCACGGACGAAGAGAAGCGCGAAGCCTTTGCCGGCACTCTTCGGCAGATGCGCAAGCGCGTACAGTTTTTCCTCAGCCTGCCGCTGGAGACGCTGGACCGGCAGACGATCGAGAACCGAATGCGGGAGATTGGCCGGGAGACCGCATGAGCATGGCGAGACCATTGGCGGCGGAGGCTCTGGGGACCGCGTTTCTTCTCGCTGTCGTCGTCGGCTCCGGCATCATGGCCGAGCGGCTCTCCGGGGGCAACGTCGCTCTGGCTCTGCTGGCCAATGCGCTGGCCACGGGAGCCGGACTCAGCGCGCTGATACTGGCCTTCGCATCCGTCTCCGGCGCGCACTTCAATCCCGCGGTCACGCTGGCGGAGCTTCTCGATGGGAAAATGAGCCGCGCTTTGGCCGCCGCTTATGTCCTCGCTCAGACCGGCGGCGCGCTGGCTGGAGTCGCTTGCGCCCACGGGATGTTCGGCCTGCGCCTCTTCGCCTTCTCCGCGCATCCGCGCACCGGCTGGTCGCAGTGGGGCAGCGAATTCGTCGCAACAGCCGGCCTGCTTCTGGTCATTCGCGGCTGTTCGCGGAGTTCGCCTTCCGCCACGCCTTTTGCCGTGGGCGCGTACATCGCTTCGGCGTATTGGTTCACTGCCTCGACTTCGTTTGCAAATCCGGCAGTCACGTTGGCGCGAGCTTTCACTCCCACCTTTGCGGGCATCCGTCCTTCCGATGTACCGGGTTTCATGGCCGCGCAGTTATTGGGCGCGGTTGCGGCTGCGCTGCTGGGCAATTGGCTGTTTCATCCGACGCCTGAGGTAAGCTGAAGGCGAGGAAAACATTCGATGCCCCGGAGGGGCGGATCGAATGCACTCGCCATGTATCACTGAATCCAGCGACTGTGACTGGGGTTCACACCGCGCCTACGGGGCGAAATCTCTCGCTCGAACGCTTAACCGGGGTTTCACCCTGGGCTATTTTCCTCTCCTCCCTACGGGAGGAACTGCTCTGCTTGCTCCGCTATTCCCCCATTTCGATTTGCTGTCTCATAGCGAGGGATCAGGCGGGAACCGGCGCGGGCTTGCCCTGGAGATAGCTGAGGAGCCGGTCGAAGGCCCGTTCGTAGGCATCGTGGTCCTTCCAATTGCTGAAATCGGGGATGAAGTACTCGCGAATCTCGCGGGCCGAGTCCTTGCCCGCATCGGCGTCGAAGCACTCCCAATCGCGTAGCGTCTCGAACGAGGACAGGCGGATCGGGAATAGAATCCGCTTGCCTTCCTTGATCTCCCGTTTGCGGGCCTTGGAGATTTCCGTCTTCACCCACTCGCTCTCCATGCTGGCCGGGGAGAGGATGAGCAACAGCTTGTCATAGACGCGAATGGCCTCGTCGATCTGCACGTGCAACTTCTCGCCGCCGCGCAAATCATGGGGAGCGAACCAGCAGCGGACGCCTTTGGCCTGGAGATCGTTGTGAAGGCACTCGGCGAACTCCTGATCCTTAGTTGAGTAGCTGATGAACAGGGAGTAGAACTCGATGCCTGTGCCAACCAGTGAGGCCATGTATGTTATGAAGTTATCGGGAACGCCTGCCCCACGCAGAAAAACGTGCGGAATCTTGCCTTTGGATTTGTAGATCGTGTCGATGCCGATGCTGGATGGGCCATTATGTACAACGGTTTCTAACCCCTTCACTTTACTCAAATCGACATCGGCGAAAGTTGTGTAATTTGTAAAAGCCCCGGTGAGGTCCGCCTCAGCGAGGTTCGCCCCGGTGAGGTTTGCCGCGGCGAGATTCGCCCGTTCGAGGCTCGCCCCGCTGAGGTCGACATAGCTGAGGTCCGCGCTACTGAGACTCGTGTGGGTGAGGTTGGCCTCGCGGAGGTCCGTCCTGCCGAGGTCCGCGCTTGTGAGGTTGGCCGCGCGGAGGTCCGTCCTGCCGAGGTTCGCCCCATAGAGGTACGCCCCGCTAAGATCCGCCCCAAAGAGGTCCGCATGAAAGAGGTTTGCGCCGGCAAGGTTCGTCTCGGCGAGATCGGAGTCCAAATGGCTTGGCCGGATCTTAGGGTTCTCCTCCCGCCATCGATTCCGCGCCTCGACGGCCTCTTTCAACTTGGCGAGATGCTCTGGGTTAGCCATGCCTCCAGTATGCCATCGCAGAGCCAGCCCGCCGGAGCCTTCTTCTAAATCTTTTTTGCGGAGAATACGCATCCTAATCTCCGCAAAACCTGGGGAGCAGGCTTACCAACCGCTAACCTGATCCAACCCAGGCTTGACTTCAACGATGCTGTATAGCATGATGTACAGCATGGAGGCGCGACGGTGCCAGAACCTTCCAAAGCGAGAGTCTTTATGAGCGGCAGAAGCCAGCATGTCACCATCCCTTACGAGTACCGGTTCCGCTCCCCGGAGGTTTCTATCCGTCGCGATCCCCGCACCGGCGACATCATCCTCTCCGAAGGCCCCGGCACATGGGCCGAGGTCTTCGCCGCCCTTGATGCTGCTCCTGTGCCCGACGACTTTCTCTCCGAAGCCGAGCGCGACCGGCGGCCGCCGGCTAGCCGCCCCGCGCTCGATGAACTCTTCGATCAGGATCGGCGATGATCGTCACCTACCTGCTCGACACCAATACCGTAAGCTATATCGCCAAAGGGAGATCGGCTGCCGCCCGCGCCCGGCTGGAGCAGGTTGGGGAAGAGGAAACGGTCTGCATCTCGTCTGTTACCGAGGCCGAGATTCGATACGGATTGGCAAAACGGCCCGCGGCCCGAGCGCTTCGCGCGGCGATGGAAGCACTGCTGCTGAAACTGCGCATCCTGCCTTGGGGAAGCAAAGAAGCCGCCGCCTACGGATGCCTCAGGGAAAAGCTGGAAGCGGAAGGAATCACGCTGTCCGAGTTCGACTTGCAGATCGCCGCTCATGCCATCGCGCTGGGCGCGGTGCTGGTGACCAACGACAAGGCTTTCTTGCATATGAAAGATCTGGGCGCGACCGTGAATTGGGCGAGCGATCTTTAGGCCGCATTCGGTTCGTAGACCCGCCGGGTGCCCCAGGTCCGGATTTTCGTACCTGGGATTGATTTCTCAATCCCGTCCGCTCATGTCCCGGCGTAGGCCTCAACATCCCGATCAATGGTTTTGCTCACGGCGAGTTTGGCTTTGGTGAGGTCGTGCATCTGTTGCAGATTGAGTCTGAACTCCGGGTTGTTCTCGAATACAGAGCGCGAGGCGATTCTCAGCCAAGCGTTTCCGTCCAGTTTTCGATCTTGAGACCCTCGACACGCCCGAACTCCCGCGTGTTATTGGTTGCCAGCGTCAATCCGAGGCAGCGGGCATGGGCCGCGATCAGCAGATCGTTGGCGCCGATCATGGCTCCGCGGCGCTTGAGATCGGCGCGAATCCGGGCATAGTCGAGCGCCGCATCACTGGGGTAATCCAGCACCTCGACGTGGCGCAGAAACTCATCGAGCGCGGCCTGATCCTTCTCCCGGCGCGGCGACATTTCCACCCCATACATCAGCTCGGAGCGGACGATCGCGGAGATGCAGACATCGCTGACGGCCACCGTGCGCAGCTTGCGCAAAACCGCCTCGTCCGACCGCTTCATGATGTAGGAGGAAATATCGGTGTCGAGCATATAGAGAGGCGTCACAAGGAGCGCTCCTGCAACGGCAGATCCTCAACCCCCTCCATGAACTCGCGCGAGGCGGTGGCGCTCGAAGCCAGGTAGCCGGACCAGTCGCGCGGGCGCGGCGAGAGGACAATGTCGTGTCCCTGCTTGCGGATGAAGACCTCGGAGGTGGCGAACTGAAACTCCTTGGGAAGCCGCACCGCCTGGCTACGATTGTTCATGAAGATTTTGGCTGTACGCTGCATGGTGGCCCTCCCGGCGTGTGGCATATATGAGAGTATATGCCATAAGGCGGGAATGCACAAGCAGCGGAAATATCACGCCGCGCGATCAGCACTCTCGCTGATATGTCCGGGAGATGCGGTCGTGCCAACTGAGGCGGTCTTCGTCGAAGAGAATCCAGAGTACGCCCAGGCCCAGCGGCGCCAGCGAGAGCGGCAGTGCGCCCAGACGGGCGAACAACCGCGCGCGGGTCGGCTGCTCGTCGTTGAAGGTGCAAAGGCTGATGCCCGCGTACTTCATGCCCGGCGTAGCTTTGCCCAACGTGAAAAAGAACGCCTGGTACAGAGCGCCGAGGGCCGCCAGCGCCACGATCGCGGCCAGTTCAGCCTCCCTGGCCGCGATCGGCGTCTTCATGCCGGCGATGGCCACTAGCGTCGCCGCCAGACAGCCCCCCACAATCAGCGCGCCATCGACCACGGCCGCCATCAACCTGCGGCTGATTCGCGCCAGCGCCAGCGCCGAAGCCGGCTCGGCCTCGATTTCCGTCTCCGCAATCGGTTGCGCCTCCAATTCCATTCCCGACCACTCCGGCAAGCGGCTCGAAGCCGCGGTGACGGACTTTGTCGAGTCCGGTTCGGTACAGATGGCTCCAGGGTCCACCTCGAAGATGCTCAACTGCTCGGCGGATGCGCCAAGCGGTCCCTCGGCAAGGCGCGGTCTGGCTCTGCGCGCGGCCACCAACTCGCGAGGAAACTCGATCAGATTCGCATGGATGGGCTGCTCCGGCTCAACGACCGCAATCTCTTGAAACTCGTCGCGGAAATCGTCCCGCTGAGTGCGCCGCCGCTCCGTCACGGGAAGCTCGAAGCCGTTCTCCGCGCGGGCCGTCTTCGCCAAGCGCGCGGGCATCGTCGCATCCCAGAGAATGGCGTAGGTTGGCTGCGCATCGACTGGGGGCGCGAGATTAGACAAGAGCTGGGAGCGATCGATGGTTGGCTTCTCTGCCGCTACGGCTTCGAGTTCCGGTGCAAAAAGGTCTTGGGACTCAAGCTCAAATTCCGCGCTTGCCGCAGTCTTCAGGCCGGCTGTCGAAGATGGAATGGCGGTCGGCGCGTCGCACTCGCCAGGGATGGAGGTTTCCGCGGGGGGCTGCGCGGCGCATTCCTCCTCGACCAGCATGGCGCTATAGCTGGGCACCGTCGCATAGCGCGCGGCCACGCGCGCGGCCGCCTGCGCCGCAAGGCTGTCGGCCTCATGCCGAGGCTCGGATGAAGAGACAACTTCCGCCACCGAAAGCCCCTTGCGGCTCCGGTGCGCGGCCACCTGCCGGTTCACTTCCTTCTTCCAGGAAGAGCTTTCGAGATTCGGCAGGCTGGACTGTGTGCTCAATGTTGCGGTTTCCCTTCCGATGCGCGCCTTCATCGCTTCCGCAAGCCGTCGTTCCGGTCCGCAAGCGGCCTGCCTTTGCTATGCTGACTTTGGTTCCTGGGATGCGTTCTCTTCTACTGTGTATCACGATGCTGGCCCTCTGTCACTCGCAACTTGCGGGGCAGACGTTGACTGATGCGTTACCCCCGGCAAGAGAAAACGCGGCAGCGGAGCCGTTCCCCGAAGATCCCGGCGAGGAAATTCTCCCGGTCGCCGAGCTGGAACCAACGCCCACGACCGGCATCCCCGTCCACATCGAGGCTCAGCGTCAGACCCGCGCCGGCGACGACTGGACCCTTAGCGGCCAAGTGGTCGTCCACTACCGCGATTACATTCTGCGCTCCGACAAGGCCGTCTATCATCCCTCGACCACGGTCTTGGAGGCGGAGGGCCACTTGCAGGTAGCCGGCGGCCCCGAAGATGCGCTCCTTGAGGCCGAGCGAGGCGAGATGCGCCTCAATGCGCACACCGCGCGCTTCTTCAACGTCACCGGCTCACTGGGAGTGCGCCGCGCGGGCCGGACGACGGTTTATTCCACCCCCAACCCTTTTCTCTTCTCCGGCCGGGTGCTGCTTCAAACCGGCGAGGGCAAATACCGCATCATCGACGGAACCATGACCAACTGCCGCCTGCCCAAGCCGGACTGGCAGTTATTCTCCCATTCCATCGAATTGGCCGACGGCAAGGCCTCGACGGCCAACTCGATCTTCAAGTTTCTCGGCTTGCCGCTCTTTTACCTGCCCTATCTCCGCCACCCTGTGGACGAGACAGGACGCCAGAGCGGACTGCTGATCCCCGTCTTTCCCAGCAACTACAACTCCATCCGGGGATACACGCTGGGCGAGCAGGTTTACTGGGTCATCAGCCGCAACATGGACATGGTGGCGGGCACCGACCTTTACACCAAGCGCGGCTGGGCGCCCAACGGCGACTTTCGTTACAAAGGTCCGGGACTGGACCACCTGACCGCGCGCTGGAACGCGCTGCTGGACCGCGGCATCGAGCAGACCACGACCGTGACAACCGGGACGACCGCAACCGCCACGACCACGCTCGTCAACCAGGGGGGGGTAGATATCGTGGCCTTGGGGCGAAAGGACATCACCCCCAATACCCGCGTTGCCGGCATCGTCGAATATCTCTCCAATTACGTCTACCGGCTGGTCTTCAACGACAATTACTCGCAGGCCACGAGTTCTGAAGTGGCAAGCGCCGTCTCGCTCACCCATCAACGCAACGGCTTCATCCCCTCCGCCTCGCTGGACCGCTTCCAAACCTTTGCCGGATCGGCCAACGGCGACCAAGCCAGAATCCTGCATCTGCCCAACATTCGCTACGACGTGCTCCAGCAGCCGCTGAGCGCCTCGCCGCTCTACTGGGGGCTGGGATCGTCGCTGGCTTACCTGAGCCGCTCCGAACCGCGCTTCCACGCCCGAAACGTAGGCCGCATCGACTTCTACCCGCATCTCTCCCTGCCGCTTGCCGGCGGCGGATGGAGCGCGGTTCCAGAGGTCGCCTTGCGCGAGACATCCTACACCATCAGCCAGATTCCCGACCTTGCCGGATTTCATGGCGAAGGCACTCCCAGTATCAGCCACGATGCGCTCAACCGCGCCGAGGTGGAAGCCGCCCTCGACCTCCGTCCGCCGGCCCTGGAACGGGAGTTTGCGCTGACTCGCTGGAACCGCCAACTGCGCCACGTCATCGAGCCTCAGTTCACCTATCGCTACGTCGGCGGCATCGGCGCCGCGGCCCGCAACGTACTGCTCGTCGATACCGACGACATCGCCACAGACACCGACGAACTCGGCTACTCCATCACCCAGCGATTCTATCTTCGCTCGACCGGCAACCGGTCCTGTAACGAGACCGATCCAAAAGGCTGCCCACCGCAGGGGGCGCGGGAGTGGGCCAGTTGGCGGATAGCGCAAAAGTTCTTCCTCGACCCCAACTTCGGGGGCGCCCTCATCCCCAACCGCCGCAACGTCTTCGACTCCACGCTGGACCTGAGCGCCGTCGCCTTTCTCACCTCCCCGCGCAACCTCTCGCCCGTCATCTCCCGCCTGCGCTTCGAGGCCATCGACAATCTGCGCATCCAATGGGACTTGGACTACGACCCCAAGACCGGCAAGCTGGACGCGGACAACGTTTATGCCGGCTACAGTTGGGGCCGCTCCACCGCCGGCCTGGGCTATGCCATGCTGAACGCCGTCGACGAGAACGCCGGTGCCGCCTCCACCATCCAAAGCCGCCAAGTGCAGCCGTTTTTATCCTTCGGCAAGCCCTCCGCCGCCGGCCTGAACCTTGCCGCCAACGCCGGCTACGACTTTGCCCTCGGTCAGTTGCAATATGCCACCGTCCAGGCCATTTACAACTGGAACTGCTGCGGACTTACCTTCGGTTACCGCCGCCTCGATCTAGGCGCCGTTCGCGGCAACGATACCCAATACCTCTATGGGTTCACCCTGGCAAACTTTGGCTCCGTCGGCGACGTCCGCCGCGCCAACTCCGCCTTCCGCGACCCGAATCTTCCGCCTGCCTACTGAACCCGGTTGACGCCGTTCCTCGGCGTCAACGCCTTCGTGGCCACTTACACCAACGCCAACTCGGTGGTCAGCACCCAGGCCTTCGTCATCACCGGCCAAACCTACTCGCAGTTCTTCTTCCGCCCAGACGGCGCGCAGATGGGCATTTACTCCGGCGGCGGCAAGACCGCGACGGATACCACGGCGCCGAGGTGAGCAACGGCGATGCGCCGTTATGACGTTCACCGCGGCATATAGCCGGAATGAACGATGGCAAGGTCCGATTTGCGAATCAGGATCCTGGCATTGATCCCGCGCATCATGGCATTGGAGTGAACCGCCCAAACTGCTTCGCCCTTGAAGGATTCGTCGGTGATTTTCACTTCGCCGCGCCACGTCCAGCCGCGTTCCTCGGCATGGCAACGCGCTATCTCGGTCAACTGATTCGACAGTTCCTGGTCCATCGGCGCCTTTCACGGCAGATAGGTTCAGCGTTGGGCTTACTTGGATGGAATCGACATTGGGTAGCTGGCTTTGACCTCATCCGGCTTGGGACCGGAAGGGATGAACTGGACGGTGAAGTATTGGGTTCCAGCGGTGATGGTGCCAATGGCCGCGCCTTCGCACACCAAACTGTTGATGCTCATATATCCATTGGCCACGGGAAACTTGACGCCTGTGAGCAGCGCGGAGACTCCGCCATTGACGCGCAACTGCGCCACCGTTTCGGCGATGGCTTCCTCAAGATACCGCAAGAGAGCGGAGCGCAGGTATCCCGACATTCCGAGTTGTACGCGAAACGTTCGTAACACTCCGAAGCGTGGAGTAAGGAATTGATGCACAAGTTCGTGGTAGAGGGCCAGATTCTGCTCAGAGACACTGCCCGTGGTAGCGAGTCTGATTTCTCCAAAAGGCGAGGTCGAACCTTCTCCAGGCTTAAGCGTTGGATCGTACGTGATCCCAGGCTTGCTCCATAGCTTTCCTGCGGCCGGGTCTGCGCCTACGGCCGGCAACCCTGGATCGCGTGGGCGAATGGCGTCCATCACCGAGGTTCCGCGAGTAACCTGAATCTCCTTTACGCTGCGGCGCAGCAGCAAGGCCATTACGACCGTGATTCCCGCCAAAACGATAGCGCGGGAGAAGGCCTTGGCGGCCTTGTCCAAATCGGCGTCGGTTGTTGCATTGATGGTCCGGTCGGCAAAGGTGTAGATATTTTCGCCGACCTCGGCGATTGACCACCCGATCGTAAATGCCCCGACGAGCAAAAAGATAACGTCGACGATTTCGCCGACGCCGAAGAGATGGGAGCCTGCCCAAAGCACCAAAGTTCCGCCAAGAATGGCCAGATTTGTGGTTGAGAGCAGAGAGTCGATGGCCCGGCCAATATCAGGTCCGAAATTCTTCTTGGAACGGGTGAGCACCTCGGTGAGGCGATCCGTCACGGACATCGAAGCCACATTTGCCATAACTCTCTCCTTGCGGTCGAGCGCTTCACGGATCCCGACTCGAAGGGAGTATATCAGGCGGCGTCTGCCTTGGCGTATGCCTGCCGGCTCCCCTGTCGCATTGTCGCCGCAGACTCGCGCGAGCCATGACGCTCAGGATGACCGCGTTGTTTATGATAGAGAATCGACTGGAAACCACATTCAATGGAGACTTTGATTGCCGAGGGAATCGGCAAGACGTACAAGGGGCGGCAGGTGGTGCGCGGCGTGAACTTGCGCATCTCCCGTGGCGAGGTGGTGGGCCTGCTGGGGCCGAACGGCGCGGGCAAGACCACCTGCTTTTATATGATCGTTGGACTTGTCGAGCCGGAGACCGGGCGGGTGACGGTGGACGAGACCGATATTACGCGGACGCCGATGTATTTGCGGGCGCGCAACTTCGGCATCAGCTACCTGCCCCAGGAGCCTTCCGTCTTCCGCAAACTGACCGTCGAGGAGAACATCCTGGCGGTGCTGGAGGCGCAGCCCCTGGGCAGCCGGGAGCGGCGCATCAGGTCGGAGCGGTTGATCGGCCAGCTCAATCTGGGCCACATCCGCACAACGCGCGGCTATGCGCTCTCCGGCGGCGAGCGGCGCCGGGTGGAGATCGCGCGCTCGCTGTGCATTCAGCCCAACTTCATCCTGCTCGACGAGCCGTTCAGCGGCATAGACCCCATCGCCGTGCTGGAGTTGCAGAAGATCATCTTCGACCTGAAGGCTGGCGGCATCGGAATTCTGATTACCGACCACAACGTGCGCGAGACCTTGAGCGTGACGGACCGGGCCTATATCATTGCCGAGGGACGGATTTTTTTTACCGGAACTCCACATGAGCTGGGCAATAATGTGGACGTGCGGCGTCTCTATCTGGGCGAGGGTTTCTCGTTCGGCTGAGGCGGCATCCGGCTCGGTCCGCACTGGAAGACGACCGTTATGCCGCTCTCTGTCAATCGTTCGAACGGTTGCAAATGGGCAGCCAATTCCAGGCGGAATTTTCGGATTGCGGTCCTCCCAATTCGGGCAAATCGCTAACGTTGGCGGTATTTAATCCTTGAGCCGAATTCTCTTCCGACTAAACTTGCCTTGAGTCCGAACTGGAAATGAGTCCTCTTTTATGGCACTGTTGCAACCCAAATTGAGCCTCAGAGTCTCGCAACGCCAGATCCTGACTCCCGGACTGATGCAGATGGTCAGTGTGCTCGCGCTGAACAAGCTCGAGCTGAAGGAGATGATCGATGCCGAGATGGTGGAAAATCCCGTTCTGGAGGAGATTGACGAATCGGTTCCGATGCTGGATCAGGTGGCGGGACGCGAAGAGAGGCTGGAACGCGCCGCCGAGGAGCCGCCGCCCCCTCCCAAGGACTCATTCGAGGAGATCGACTTTGGATCGTACTTCCAGGACTATCTGGACCCCGGCTACCGTACGCAGCCGGAGTACGAAGAGAATGAAAGGCCCTCGTTTGAAAACTTTCTCTCCCAGCCTACGACTTTGTCCGATCACCTGGCGTGGCAGTTGGGCGCGCTGACCCTCGAACCCCGTCTGCATGAGGCGGCGGAGTTCGTCATCGGCAATCTGGATGAGGACGGTTATTTGGCCGGCAGCGAGGAAGAACTGGCGGCAGCCTTCCGGCCTTCGCTGGAAGCCTTGAAGACGGAGCCGTCCCGGCCGGATGCGGCGGAAGCGGAGTGCGGAGCGAATCCAGCCGCTACCCTGCCGCGGAATTCAGAAGGAAATTGCAAGGAGAGCGGCGGAGATCGCTCCCCTTCATCCGCCTCCGATTCCGCCAAGACGAAAGTGAGCGCCGAGCTCGAGTGGTTGCGTCGCGGCATCGACCTGGTGCAGCATCTCGACCCGGCCGGGGTGGGCGCGCACAATCTGCGCGAGTGCCTGCTGATCCAGATCGCGGCCCATCGGCACGAGTTCGCCCAGTTGTTTGCCCACAAGACCGTCGAGCGGGAATTGCCTGAAGACTCGGAAGACTTGAACGAAAGCCCCCACGGCAGCTTTCGCGCCGAGGCCGAGGCACGGCTTGAGGAGCGGCGGCGCAGCATGGAAGTGGCGGCGCTGATTGTGGACCGGCACCTGGCTCTCTTGCAGAAGCGGGACGTGAAGGACTTGGCGCGCGCGGCGCAGATTGCCCCGGCCGAGGCTCATGCCGGCATCGAGTTCATCCGCACCCTGGACCCGCGCCCCGGCCGCCTCTACAACCGAGAGCAGACGCGGCTGATCGAGCCGGACGTGGTCTTCATCAAGCGGGGCGGCGATTGGGTGGTCTCGATGAACGAGGAAGACCTGCCCAGCTTGCGGCTCAGCCAGCGCTACCGCCGGATGCTGACCGCCGAGGGCACCGACAAAGAGGTGAAGGAGTACGTGAAGGAGCGCTTTCGCTCCGCCATGCAACTGATGCGCAATATCGCCCAGCGGAAGAGCACGATCCTGCGCACCTGCGAAGTCATCGTTCGCCGCCAGCGGGACTTTCTCGAAGAGGGCATCGAGGCCCTGCGGCCGATGATGATTAAAGAAGTGGCCGAGGAGATCGGGGTTCACCCCTCGACGGTGAGCCGCGCCGTGGCCAACAAATACGCGCACACGCCGCAGGGGGTCATCGAGCTGCGCTTCTTCTTCTCGGAAGGCTCTAACGGGCCGGAGGGAGCCGACACGCCGCTCCTGGTGCTCAAACGCAAGGTCCGAAAGCTGATCGAGGAGGAAGACCCGCGCAAGCCACTGACCGACGATCAGCTCGCCGCCAAGCTCGAAACGCAAGGCATCCAACTGACCCGCCGCACGGTTGCAAAATACCGTGAGGATATGAATATTCCATCCACCCATCAGCGGCGCAGGCGGGATGTGTAGGGCGTTTCTCGGATGCGCGCAGCCGAGTCGTTGACCACCCAACCGGAAACCGCGCTCCCTGGCCCTGGAACCCTTCCGAAGAAGGGTTCCAGGGATTGTGTCCCGGGGGTGGATTTACTCCGCGGCGACGGCCACCCCGGCCTGCTCGGCCAAGGCAATGGCCTTGTCGGTGGCTTCCCAGGTGAATTCGGGTTCGGTGCGACCGAAGTGGCCGTAGGCGGCGGTCTTCTGGTAGATGGGGCGGCGCAGGTTCAGGCTCTCGATGATGCCCTTGGGGGTGAGCGAGAAGTTCTTGCGGACCAACTCCGTCAGCCTCGCTTCGCCGATCTTGCCGGTGCCAAAGGTGTCGATGCGGACGCTGACCGGCTCGGCGACGCCGATGGCATAGGCAAGTTGGACCTCGGCGCGGTCGGCCAACTTGGCGGCCACTATGTTCTTGGCAATGTAGCGGGCAACGTAGGCCGCCGAGCGATCGACTTTGGTCGGGTCCTTGCCGCTGAAGGCGCCGCCGCCGTGACGCCCCGCGCCGCCGTAGGTATCGACGATGATCTTGCGGCCGGTGAGTCCGGTATCGCCCATCGGTCCGCCGATGACGAAGCGTCCGGTGGGGTTGATGTGGTACTTGGTGTGCTCGTCGAGCCACGCCGAGGGCAGCACGGCCTGGATGACGTGTTTGAGAATGTCTGTGTGCAAATCTTCGTTGGAGACGGTCTCGGCGTGCTGGCTGCTGATGACCACTGCGTCGATGCGGGCGGGCTTCCCGTTCTCGTCGTACTCGACGGTGACCTGGCTCTTGCCGTCGGGGCGCAGGTAGGGCAGCTTGCCGGTCTTGCGGACGGCGGTCAACTGGCGGGTGAGCTTGTGGGCCAGGGAGATGGGAGCGGGCATCAACTCGGGAGTTTCATTGGAGGCATACCCGAACATCATGCCCTGGTCGCCGGCGCCGCCGGTATCCACGCCCTGGGCGATGTCGCCCGACTGCTTGTTGATGGTGGAGATCACGGCGCAGGTGTTGGAGTCGAAGCCGTAGAGGGCGTTGTTGTAGCC
Source organism: uncultured Occallatibacter sp. (assembly GCA_964565955.1). GTDB lineage: Bacteria > Acidobacteriota > Terriglobia > Terriglobales > Acidobacteriaceae > Telmatobacter. Next base: position 31,113 of record CAZMHC010000001.1, on the reverse strand, counting down.
GATGGAGGCGACAACGCCGCGCACCAGGGTCTGGAAATCGACGTAGGCCTGGGTGGTGATTTCGCCGGCGATGACCACCAAACCGGTGGCGGTGAGGGTTTCGGCGGCGACGCGGCTGTAGGGGTCCTGCTCCAGGCAGGCATCGAGAATGGCGTCGGAGACCTGATCGGCGATCTTGTCGGGATGGCCTTCGGTGACGGATTCAGAGGTAAACAAGAAACGGTCGCTCAACTTCGGATTCCTCCCCATTGAAGGGATTTTCTAGGGTGCGGCCTGCCGGGATGACGGCTTCGCAGTTGATGAAGCCGAGGCGGAGAGTGCAATCGGATTCTCTTCCGCATCGGGAGGCATGCCGGCGCCGCGAGGCTGTAGCCCCCGGCGCATCTGTCCATGGTAATCGCCGCTAGCGTCCGGGAGCAAAGATTTGCAGCGAATGGAGAGTCGGCGGCCTTCAAGGGCGCAAAGCGCGGCGCGAACAGCCCGCAGGTTCCGCGGCGGGTGCGATCACGAAGCTCGACGAATCATTGCCGGCTTTCCAAGACGCGGCATCCAAGATCGACCGAACCGAAGCTCAATTTCGTTCGTCGCGGGGCTATTGATTGTTCTTGTCGCTCTTCGAGAACAGCGGAATATGGAAGGGCATCTCGGCGTTGTTGGATTGTTTCTTGGGTTTGGCGTTGGAGTCTTCGCGCAGCACGGTGCGCTGCGAGTTGACGCACACCCATCCGCCGCGCAATTGCTCGAAGACGTGGGTAAAAACGCCTTTTTCGTCTATCTGGCGATCGCCGGCCTTGCGGCGCAGCAGGTAGGTGCCGTTGGCCACGGCGATGTCGCCCAAGAGGCGCACCGTGACCACGCGCTGCTCGATATGCAGGGTTTTGTCCTCGGCGGCAATCAACTGCGCCAACTGTTGATTGCGGGTGCTTATGTCGCCAGTGGCGGAAACGTCCACGAACAGCGGAGAGAGCACCAGTTCCAGAGCGTACTGATCGCGCTGGTTCACGGCGTCGGACCAGGCATCTTCAATCTTCTGAAACTCGCGTATCGCCGGGCTTTCGGCCGAGGTGGCGGGCTGGGCGGCATCCGATGCGGGCGCCGGATTCTGGGCTAAGGCAGCGCTGCATGAGAGCAGAAAGGCGGAAAAACAAGCGAGAAAACGGATCATCTTTACCATGAACTCCCAACTCAATGATAGCTCTTGGACTCGGAAAACAGCCCGGCGTAAGCCACGAAATGTGAACCGGCGATCCAACCATGGTCGCCCTCCGAAATCGAGAAACGCCGCGCCCGGGCTGCGAAAGCGCACGGCATCCCTTTGGTAGTATTCTGAAAGATTCCTGGAAGCCTCGATCAAGTCGCGGCAAGCAGACGTATATCCGCACCCAGGACAATCTTGGAAGGGCGCTTTCGCGACCGGGGACAGGAACAGATGAAGGAAACCGCAACCAGAAGAGTCGAGCTCTTCGATACCAGTCTGCGCGACGGACTGCAACAGCCGAACCTCGAAATCTCCGTGCCCAACGCGGTCGCCCTGCTGCAGCGCATGGCCGCCTTCGGCGTCAGTTACGCCGAGATCGGATTTGCCGGCGCCAATCAATTTGTGACCGACCTGACCGGCGCTCTTTCCTCGATCGATACCGGAGCCATGAAGCTGGCCTTGTTCGGCAGGTCGCGCGGCCGCGGAACCAGGGTACAGGAATGGCCCGACGTGCAGTTCATATTGAGCCGCAAAGAGCGCGTCCCGGTCGCGGTGGTCGTCGTCAAGTCCAGGCTGCTGGATGTGATGAAGTCCCTCGAAACGACGCCGGAAGAAAATCTGCTGATGGCCTACGAAACCGTCGCGTATTTGCAGGACAACGGACTGGAAACGATCGTGGACCTGGAGCACGCGATGGATGCCAGTTGGGGCCGCCGGGAAAACGGCGCGGAGTGCGATTCCGACTTCGGCAAAAGCAGTCTGGACTACTTCCGCCAGATGACCGAGCAGTGCGTTGACCAAAAGGTCAGCCGCATCGTGATTTGCGACACCACCGGCGGCGCCAGCCCGGACGAGGTGAGCGAAGTTATCGGATGGCTGACGCGCAGTTATCCGGAAGCCAGCTTCGGCTTTCATGGCCACACCGATCGCGGCCTGGGAATCGCCAATACGCGAGCCGCGATTCTTGCCGGAGCGGCGCAGATTCAAGGCACGCTCCTGGGAACCGGCGAACGCTGCGGCAACGTGAACCTTACCACCGTGATCGGCGGCATGCAACTCAGAGACGAGGCCGAGTTTGTAACGCCCGAATCTCTTGCTGGACTTACCGGCCTGGCGCATTCGGCCTACGCCGCCTTCGGCATCGAGCCGCCGCACGGCGCACCCATCGTCGGCCCCGGAGCTTTCGGCACCTGGGCCGGTATGCACGGCAGCAGCGAACGCAAGAACCCTGGAGCTTATCTCTGGTGCGATCCGGCCCGTGTGGGGGCCAGCGCGGTGATTGGGGTCAACGGCCAGTCGGGCCGGGCTAACATCGTTTCTCTTTCTGAAGCCCTCGGCGTTCCTCTGGACCCCGCGCAGGCGCAGGCTTTGATGGACGACAATCGGGCGATGATCGAAGGCGGCGGCTTCACGGCCAGCGAAGTCTCGTTCCGGCTGGCTTGCATGAAGGCGCTCAATGCCCTGCCCGATCGCTTCAGCGTGAAGAGTTGGAGAGTGCTCGACGAATCCGACGAATCCGGCAACAGATACGTGCAAGCCTCCATGCAGTTATCCATCGGCGACTGCGGAGTTACAACGACGCGCGCCGAAGGCTCCGGTCCCGTCGACGCGCTGACCAAGGCGATGCGCCAGGAGCTGGAAAAATGTTATCCGTCTCTGACCGAGATGCGCCTGGGCACCTTCAGCGTCACCGCCCTCGACGTATCCGCCCACGACACCGCAGCCCACGTCCGGGTAACCGTGAGCTTCAACGCCGACGGACGAGAACCGTGGAAGACGGCCGGCGTAAGCGGCGATTTGAATCAGGCCGCGCTGATGGCCATCGTGGACGGATTTCATTATTGGCTGCTGCAAAACGCCGGCTGACAATTTATGCCGCATCCGGCATATTCAAGCAGGGGAAGAGGTCTGGATGAAACCATCGATCTTCGTTGCAGACTCTCACCGCGCGTTGGCGGAGCTTCCGGAATCCGTGCAGAGTCACGTTGCGCTTGCCCTCTATCAGGCTCCGCTCGGGGACAAACATATCGATGCAAAACCGCTGAAAGAATTGCGGCAGGGGTCCTGGAGGCAGTTACCGATCGCCGAGGCGATACATTCGAACCGTCTACACCGTGAAGCTGAATAAGGCCGTGTATGTTTTGTAAGTATTTCAGAGGAAGTCCGAGCGCGGAATTGCCATACCACAGTGCACAATTGCGGGTTGAAGCAGTCGGACGCAATCGAAGAGTGGAAATTATAGACTTACCGTTGCCGGCAGTATCTCTTCCACATCCACACACTGCGTGGGATAGTTGCCGGTATAACAAGCGGTGCAATAACCCACGCGCTGCTCGCCCTCGCAGCAGCGCAGCAGGCCGTCCAGCGACAAATAGGCCAGGGAGTCGGCCTCGATGAAGCGGCGAATCTCTTCGACCGATTTATTGGCGGCGATCAAGTCGCGCTTGCTGGGAGTGTCCACGCCGTAAAAACACGGGGAGACGGTGGGCGGGCAACTGATGCGCAGGTGAACCTGGCTGGCTCCCGCGCCGCGTACCATGCGCACGATCTTTCTACACGTCGTCCCGCGAATGATCGAGTCGTCGATCAGCACGACGCGCTTGCCCTCGAGCAGGTTGCGAACCGGGTTGAGCTTGAGGCGGACGCCGAAGTCGCGCACCCGCTGCTCCGGCTCGATGAAGGTACGGCCCACGTAATGGTTGCGTATAAGTCCCATGCGGAAGGGCAGGCCGGCCTCTTCCGCGTAGCCCAAGGCCGCTGTAACTCCGGAATCGGGGACGGGAACCACCACATCGGCGGGAACGCCGGACTCGCGGGCTAACTGGCGGCCCATTTGGTCGCGGCTCTCCTGAACCCAGCGGCCGAAGACGCGGCTGTCGGGACGGGCGAAGTAAACGTGCTCGAAGACGCAACTGGATTGGGCAACGCCGCCGGCGTAATGGCGGCTGGTGACGCCGTCCTCGGTGACCATGACCAGCTCGCCGGGAAGCACGTCGCGCACGTACTCGGCGCGAAGAAGATCGAGGGCGCAGGTCTCCGACGCAAAGACCATCGTATCCGGACCGAGGGGATTGCGGATGCGGCCCATCGAGAGCGGGCGGAAGCCGCGCGGATCGCGGGCGGCGAAGATTCGGTCGCGGGTCATCATCACAATGGAAAAGGCGCCGTCGATCTGGCTGAGCGAGTCGGCGATGGCATCGACCAGGGTTCCGGCGTGGGAGTGGGCGATGAGCTGGACGATGATCTCGGAGTCGGAGGTGGTCTGAAAGTAAGCCCCGTCGCGCTCCAGGCGGGCGCGCACGTTGCCTAGGTTGACCAAGTTGCCGTTGTGGGCGATGGCGATCAGGCCCTTGGTCGAATCCACGCGGATGGGCTGCGCGTTGAGCAGCGCCGAGTCGCCGGTGGTCGAGTAGCGGGTGTGACCGATGGCCATTTGGCCGGGCAGTTTGGCCAGCACGTCGTCGGTGAAAATCTCCGAGACCAGCCCCATGCCCTTGATATTGGCCAGATGCTGGCCGTCGGCGGTGGCGATGCCCGCCGATTCCTGGCCGCGATGCTGAAGGGCGTAGAGGCCGAGATAGGCCTGGCGGGCGGCGTCGGGATGGCTGTGAATGGCGATCACTCCGCACTCTTCGCGGAGCTTTGGGTCTTCGAGGACTGCGTTGTCTTGTGAGGCATCCCAGGTTCCGGAATCGGAACCTGGGGCACCCAGGTTTGTTGCGTCTATCTCGCCTTCCACCCCCTGAAAGAGATGCCGATTCATGCGCGCACCTCATCGTGGAGAGTGGCTTCCAGAGCCGCCGCCCAGGGCTTGCGCAGTTCGTCCAACGAAGCGGAGAGGAACGGTTCGCGGTCCACCGAAATTTCCAATCCCGCGCCGCCAGTGGTTCCTATGCGGACAGCGAAAAAGCTGAATTCTCCGGCCAGCTTTTCGATGGCCGAGACGTGAGCTGGGAGGGCGGTAACCAGCACGGTGGAAGCGGGTTCGGCGAAGAGGCCGAAAAGCGGATGCGCCATCAGCGATGGCTCCTGCTCCACGGTTACGCCGATTCCCTGGGCAAATCCGGCTTGCGCTAAAGCTACGGCGATGCCTCCGTCGGAGATGTCGCGCGCGGAGCGAAGCAGCTTGCGGGCAGCCAGCGCGGACAGCAGAGAGTGCAAGTCGGCTTCGGCATCAAGATCGAGAGCCGGCGGTGTGCCCCACAGACCGCCGAGCACGGCATGAGCGAACTCCGACGAACCGAAGCTGGCCAGATTGGCCGCAGCTGTGGCTTCGGGTTCTTCCGGGTCCGCATCCGCCACCGGCTGCGGTTCGGCAGACTCCACCGGGTAGTATTTCATCGGTTCGGGGCGAAAAGGCACTTCCAGATCCGGATTCGGCTCTTCGCCCCTGGGAATCGGCCACAGAAGCAGAATCGCGTCGCCCACCGCTTGAAAATCCGCCGGAACCGCCTTGGTCACGTCTTCCAGAATGCCGACAATGCCCAGCACCGGGGTGGGATAGATGCCCTCGCCGCGAGTCTCGTTGTAGAGCGAGACATTGCCGCCGGTAATCGGCGTTCCCAGCGCCGTGCAAGCCTCGGCGATGCCGTCGATGGCCGCCGAAAGCTGAGCCATGATCTCCGGCTTCTCCGGGTTGCCGAAGTTGAGGCAGTTGGTGGCAGCCACCGGTTTCGCTCCAGTGCAGGCCACCTTGCGGGCGGCCTCGGCGACGGCGTGCATCGAGCCCAGTTTCGGATCGAGATACGCCCAGCGGCTATTGCCGTCGAGAGCCATCGCCAGCCCGCGTTCCCTGACTTCTGACCCCTGACCCCTGACCCCTGTGCCTTTGATCCGCATCACGCCAGCCTCGCCCCCCGGCCCCTGCACGGTATTGGTCTGTACCATCGAGTCGTACTGCTCGTGAACCCAACGCTTGGAGCAGACGTTGGAGCTGGCCAGCAGCTTCTTCAGGTCGGCTGTGTAGTCGCGGTCCTCGGCCAGCTTGGCCAGCATCTCTTCCGGCGGATCGAGCGGTACGGGAGCCTTCCATTCGCCCACTGGGCGATGGTAGAGCGGCGCGTCATCGGTGAGCGATCGGTTGGGAATATCGGCGACCAGAACCCCGTGATGGCGAATGCGCAGTTGCGGCCCCGGCTGCACGGTGCCAACGATCACTCCATCCAAGCCCCATTTTTCAAAGACGCGCAGCACCTCGTCTTCGCGGCCCTTCTCGGCCACCAGCAGCATCCGCTCCTGGCTCTCGGAGAGCATGATCTCATAGGCCGTCATGCCGGTTTCGCGCTGGGGAACGAGGTCCAGCTCCACGTCCAGCCCCACGCCGCCGCGCCCGCCCATCTCGCAGGTGGAGCACGTCAGCCCCGCCGCGCCCATATCTTGAATGCCGACGATCGCCCCGGTCTTCATCGCCTCCAGACAGGCCTCTAGCAGCAGCTTCTCCATGAAGGGGTCTCCCACCTGCACGTTGGGGCGCTTGGCCTCGGTGCCCTCGTGAAACTCCTCCGAAGCCATGGTCGCGCCGTGAATGCCGTCGCGTCCGGTCTTGGCGCCGACGTAAATAACTGGATTGCCCGCGCCGCTGGCCTTGCCATAAAAAATCTCGTCCTTGCGGACGAGCCCCAGCGCGAAAGCGTTCACCAGCGGGTTGCCGCCGTAACAGGCCTCAAATTTGGTCTCGCCGCCCAGGTTGGGAACGCCGAAGCAGTTGCCGTAAGCGGCGATGCCGCTGACCACTCCCTCGACGATGGAGTGATTCTTGCGCGCCGCCTCCGGCTCCGCGCCGTCGGCCTCGATGGGGCCGAAGCGCAGCGAATCCATCACCGCCAGCGGCCGCGCGCCCATGGTAAAGATGTCGCGCAGAATGCCGCCCACGCCGGTGGCCGCGCCCTGAAACGGCTCGATGTAGCTGGGGTGGTTGTGGCTCTCGATCTTGAAGGCGCAGGCCCAGCCGTCGCCCACATCGATGATGCCGGCGTTCTCGCCCGGCCCCTGCACCACCAGATCGCTCTTTGTGGGCAGCCGCTTAAGGTGGACGCGGCTCGATTTGTAGGAGCAGTGTTCGCTCCACATCACGCTGTAGATGCCCAGTTCGGTCAGCGATGGAACGCGGCCCAGCGCGCTTTGAATGCGGCTGTACTCGTCCGCGGCGATGCTGTGCTGGGCAAGCAACTCCGGGGTAATCGAAACCGGCTCGGGAACGATTGCAGAAGAGGCGGAAGTCATCACGTTTGCCTCCATTGTCGCATGGCATTCACAATTCGGGGCGGAGAAAGGCTGAATTGTGCGCATGGTCCGCAAATCAGGGCGGCAAGGGACTGCGCATCCTCGCAACTGGCCTCCGCGCCGATATTCAAATTCCGCGCCGGGGGTCCACAGCAAGGTTCCCCCGTTCAGTTTTTGCTCAAATTTCGCCTTTCGCGCGTGGATAATGGAATCTGCTCTGGGACTCTTCGTCCGCTCCATCGGTTCGCTCGCGGCAGGTCCACGAGCGGCCAACGTGATGGAGTGCCCCCGCCATGAAGCCAATTCGCATCGTTCTTTCCCCCACGCGCAGCCGCTCCCTGAATGTATTTCTGGGGTTGGCGCTGCTGTTGATCTCCACGCTGCTGCTGCTGGCGCTGGCCACCTATCGCGCCACCGATCCTTCGCTGAATACGGCATCCGGCGAAGCTGGCCCCCACGCTGTGCATAACTGGGCCGGCCTCCTCGGCGCAACCCTCAGCGATCTGCTGCTGCAATCGCTCGGTCTGGCCGCCTTTCTATTGCCGCTTTGGCTGGGCAGCCTGGGCTGGACCTGGATGCGCTCCCGTTCCGGCGGCTCAATGTGGCTGCGCAGCTTGGGCGCGCTGCTGGCGCTCGCCTTCGTTCCCGCTCTCTTCGGCCTTATGCCCTGGCGCTGGCGTTGGCTGGGCATGGTTTCAGTCGAGGGTGTGGCAGGCGGCCAGGTGGCCGCCCTGCTGGCGCGCTATCTCAATCTCCAGGGCGCATGGCTGGTGGCCGGCTCCCTGGCCGCCGCGGGGCTATATTTCGCTTCGGCGGTCAGCTTCTGGGCGCTCAAGGAAAGCATCGAGAACCGCTGGGCGCAATTTGCGGGGTTGCATAATCGCTGGGCCGACTGGTGCGCCGACCGTACCGAAAAGCGGGCCGAGCGCGAAGCCAAACTGGCCGAAGAGGCGGAAGCCGCGCCCGCTGAAGCCGAGTTGCGCCCCAGCCGCTTTGGCGCGCTCTTTCGCCGCAAAAGCGAGCCCGCCGCGGACCCGCTCGACGAGATTCCCGCCTATCTTCGTCCTCCGCTGGAGCCTGTCGAGCCTATCAAAGAGAAGATTCCCATCTCGGCTCCGGTGCGCCGGGCCAGCATCTGGGAGCACGTCAACGCAGACCTGGCGCCAGCGCCCGCTGAGCAAGTTGCGGCTCCCAACCCCGTTCCGGTTTCGGCCAGCCTAGCGCCTGCCAACGTCGCACCCGCCAGCGTCACGCAAAGCGCCCCGCGCCCCGCGTCGCTCCGCCCCGTGGCCACGCCCCTCCCCGAGCAGGCCGCTCCCTCGCTGCTCCCTCAGCCGATCGCCACCCGCTTCGACGAACCAACCGCCCTCCCGCTCGGCGCGGGCATCGCCATCCACGAGCGCGCAGACGCCGACCTGCGCCCCGCACCCATCGCCCCCAAACACGTAAGCGGCTTCAGGCTGCCGCCGACCACCCTGCTCATCGCCGGTCTGGCTCCGCAGTCCATCCGCGAAGACGCCTTGCGCGACGAAGCCAAAGTCCTGGTGCAGAAGTGCGGCGAGTTCGACGTGCGCGGCCAAGTGGTCCAGATCAACCCCGGCCCCATGGTCACGACGTATGAGTTCAAGCCCGATGCCGGCGTGAAATACAGCCGCGTCACCGGCCTTGCAGACGACCTCTGCCTAGCCATGCGCGCCGAAAGTATCCTCATCGAGCGCATGGCCGGCAAAAGCACGGTCGGAATCCAAGTGCCCAACCACGAGCGCGAGACTATCCAACTGCGCGACGTGCTCGAGTCGGAGACCTTCGCCAAAGCCAAGTCGCGCCTCACCCTGGCCATGGGCAAGGACATCAACGGCCGCATCGTCACCGCCGATCTCGCCGCCATGCCCCATGTGCTCATCGCCGGCTCCACAGGCTCCGGCAAATCGGTGGCCATCAACGCCATGATTATGAGCCTGCTCTACCGCACCACCCCGGCGCAGGTCCGCCTGATTCTCGTCGATCCCAAGCGCGTCGAGCTGGGTATGTACGAAGGTGTGCCGCATCTCTTCACGCCCATCATCACCGACCCCAAGCTGGCCGCCAACGCCCTGCGCAACGCCGTCCGCGAGATGGAGCGCCGCCTCAAGCTCTTGGCCAGCCGCAGTGTCCGCAACATCGACCAGTACAACAAGCTCTTCGAGGGTTCCACCCTTTCTCTCTTCGGACAGGAATCCGAGGCCGAAGAAGAGCCGCTCCCCTTCATCGTCATCATCATCGACGAGCTGGCCGACCTGATGATGCTGGACCGCGCCAACGTCGAGGAGTCCATCACCCGCCTCGCGCAGATGGCCCGCGCCGTCGGCATTCATCTGATTCTGGCTACGCAGCGCCCCTCGGTCGACGTAATCACCGGCCTCATCAAGGCCAATGTCCCCACCAGAATCAGCTTCCGCCTGGCCACCAAGGTCGATTCCCGCACCATCCTGGACACCAACGGCGCGGAGGCGCTCTTGGGCCGCGGCGATATGCTCTTCCTGCCGCCCGGAACCAGCCGCCTGATGCGCCTGCACGCGCCTTATGTGAGCGAAAAGGAGACCGCCGCCGTGGTCGGCTTCTGGAAGGCTCAAGGCGAAGCGGAGTACGTCGAAGGCTTCCTCGAATCGCCCAAGGACGAGCGCGAAAACGTCGAAGGATCGAACGCCGATCCCGACGAAAACGACCCTCTTTTCAACGATGCCGTGCAGTTGGTCTTCGAGTTCGGCAAAGCCTCGACCTCGCTGCTCCAGCGCCGCCTGCGCATCGGCTATGGCCGCGCCGCTCACCTGATCGACCTGATGGAGCGCGACGGCCTGGTAGGCCCCGCCGACGGCTCCCGCCCCCGCGAACTCCTCAAAGCCCCCAACTGGCTGCATGAGGTCGCCGCTACGGCCATCGAGTAAATGGGCTTCGCAGTTCGGCGATTCCCGCGAGGAAGTTGAATTTGCGCCTGCGCAGCGCCGACGGAGCGCGGGATATTATAGGATGGCATCAAGGCAGGAAGAACCGACCCGTGATCCGCAGAATCCAGATTGACAATTTCAAGTCGCTCGACGGCTTCTCGCTGCCGCCAGTCGGATCGGAGCCATTGGCCAATTTCACTTGTTTGATTGGGGCCAATGGGAGCGGGAAAACTACTGTATTGCAAGCTATAGATTTCCTCGCCCAGTTGGTTAAGGGACGCCTGTCCGAATGGCTTCGAGAACGTGGATGGTCATCGGACGAGTTGCTTTCGCAACTCGACGCGGCCGAGGGTGAGTGCATCACAATTTCCACGGGAATCAAGATGGGCTCGACCTTTCCTATTCAGTGGAAATGCAAATACCATTGCGCTAAGGATTCAATCATTGAGGAATCTATCTGGGAAAATAATCACTGCCTCCTTCAAGCAAGGCTTGGCATTGTCTCGTTTACTTTGAGTAAAAGCCAGGAACTGCGAGAAAATTCCGGATTGCGATATTCCGGTTCAGCGCTTTCGATTCTTGCAGATGAAGACATTCACCCTTCACTTAGTCTGTTAAAGCAATTATTCAGCAATTATGTAGCTAACTTTGAGTTGGTATCTACATTCAATCTCAAGCAGGCCTCCTTTCCAAGCCCGGAGATCGGCCCAAGGGGCGAGAATCTTGCAGGATTCGTGCATCAAATCAGCGAAGGAATCCGGGAGCGTATATACACGAAGATAAAGGATTTTTTCCCAGATGGAAGAGCTATTATTCGGAAACTCGAAAAGAACGATCTCGTTAAACTCTCCTTATTAGAGAAATATATGCGGTTTTTGTTGCCAGATGGAAGCGCTACATCGGATGGTATTTCGTCACGGCATTTCAGCGATGGATTCGCACGCATTCTGGCCATAGTTACACAAATCGAGAGTTCGGCTGTGCCGGGAACGGTGAATGCGCCGGATCGGATTTTGCTTCTAGACGAGATTGAGAACGGAATCCATCCGGAAACGATGTCAAAACTCGTCCAATATCTCGCAAATGCTCCCATACAGGTGATTGCAACGACGCATAGTCCACTGATACTGAACTATCTCACCGATGAGCAAGCAGAGAAGTCCGTGATTCTTCTTTACCGCAACTCGGAAGGCAGATCGCGTTCCTGCCGTTACTTCGATCTACCCTCGGCGAAAAAGAAATTGGGTATCCTCGGTCCCGGCGAAGTCTACGTCGATACCTCCATCGAGCAACTTGCCCTCGAAGCGGAGGAGATGGAACGGGGCGCTTCCGCGCAAGCCGGAGCGCCAAACCAATGATTCTCGTTCTCTCCGGCGAAGGTCCGACCGATATTGGAATCCGTTGCTCCAAAGAGACTGGATGGGAGTTTGTGCCCGGTCCAATGGCCTGGATCATCGATAAACTATTGGAGCAGCCCCACAGACTGAATTACTCGATTCTCGAACTCCATGCCAGCGGGGGCGATTGCGTCTGCTTTTTGAGCGAGAAAGAACTCTCCGCTCTTCGTCCTCCAAAGCCGCTTCTTTTGCCGCGCGGAAAAGACGCGGCCGGAAATCAATACTTTCGCAAGGGAGCCTATCTGCTGGGCAAACACGCAAAGGGCATCGCTACTCAGCGCAACTCTCCCGTAATCGCCGTCTTCTTTCGCGACGCGGACCTAACTCGCTCCACGCCGAAGACGGAATGGGACAGAAAATTCGCCTCCATGCAAAGCGGTTTTGAAGCGGCGGGGTTTCCTTCCGGCGTTCCCATGATCCCGCGTCCCCAATCCGAAGCCTGGTTGCTGTGCGGGCTTCTCAAGAGCTGGGATGCTGGAAGAGATTGCAACTGGCTGGAAGACGAGCCGGGCAACGATGCCAGCCCCAATAATCTCAAAGCGAGGTTGGCGCGGGAGATTGAACGGCTTGGCTGCGCCCCCACCTGTGAACAGTTCGCGGAGATGGTGATAACCAGCCAGATGGACGCGGAGCGAAACAGCCTTCCCAGCTTTATCGACTTCCGCGACCAACTCGACCGCGCATACGACCAGGCAACCATGCCGCTAAACTGAAACGAGGAAATCGCATGAGAAAGAAACGACTCCAGTCCGCGCTGCATTGCCTTCTTCTCGCGGGAGCGGCGGCGCTCTCGATCAACGCGCAAACGCCTTCTTCTCAGCCCGCCCTGGATGCCAAAACGATCTCAATCACTGTGGTCTATGCGCACTCCGGCGGCGTTGTGCGGCTGAACGGAATCCCCATCGATCTCTTTGGAAATGGCGACCCCAAGAGCGGCGATACCGGCACGCTGTTCATCGGGAACGGAGTGACGAATTACGGCAGGAACGGCGTCAACGAACTTTCCGTCGAGACAAAACCGTCGGGCAGCGAGAAGGATGCGTCCACGGAATTGATCGTCTACGATGCGAGCGCGGAGCAGTCCATCGACCATCCGCTCTTTCGCAAGAAGATCGCCGGAGCCGGCGCGATTCAATATTCCCTGACGCTGCGCAACCTGCCTCATCGCTTGTTCGACGACGCCACTCCCTGGCATGGCGATCCGCAGGCCGTGCTGGCCGCGGTGCGGCAGATGCACAAGGCTTTGGTTGCGCGCGATATGAAAACCGTCGCCGGCTTCCTCCGACCAACTTACGACTTTATGGCTGAGGCGGATCAAAAGCAGATCGGCGGCTTCGACAACATGATGGCTCAGTTCGAGAACTCCCTCAAAGGAAGCAAGATGCTGGAACTGGCGGCCGAACTCGACGTGGAGAGTTATTACGACGGCCGTCTCTTTCGAGTAAGCGGCGCGGATGGCCTCGCCCCGCTCCGGTCGGCATCGACCAAGCTCGGTGCCGACGGAAAGCCCGATGAGATTCTGGAGATGGGTTCCTTCTGGTGCTATCGCAACGGCGCCTGGTATCCGCTGGGAGACTGAAATCTACCAGCAGCCCATCGCTAGCGCTCCCGGCGCCTCCCGTTTGACCCTGCCCGCGCGTCTAACTAGACTTGTTGGCAGGGTTCCTTCATGAGATTGCGTTCTTTTCGCTCCTTCGCGTTCATTTCCGCCGTTCTAGCCGGCCTTTTCGGGGTGCTCGCGCCCGCAGCGGCTCACGCCCAATCCGCCGGCGGCAGTTCCTCCTCCAGCAGTTCGAGCAATGGCCAAAATTCCTCCGCCGCGGCGGGCTTTGCTCAGGAGAAGGCCCCCTCCTTGATCGATCCCGCAGGGCCGACCGTCTCGCTCATCAGCGCGGAGCCGGTCTTCGTCATGGCCGCCGCCCTCAACGCCTGCGGCTACGACGAAGGTCTCGACGAGAGCGCGCCGGAGCGCAAGCGGGTGCGCGAGGAGATCAACCAAGCTCTGGCCAAGAGCGAGGATGCCCGCAACAAGCGCGACAAGCTCTGCCTTTTCATTGCTCAGCACCGCATGACCGGCTCGGAGCGGGATATTGCGCAGTACATCTCGCTGGCGCTTTACCTCACCCCGCCGCCGGAGTTGGAAATCTCCGCCGATCTGGCCGAGATGCCGCCCGATTCGACTCAAGTTGCCGAGATCGTCCCGCTGCTGCGCGACTTTGCCGCCGCCGTGGACCTGCATGGAATCTGGCTGGTGGCGCACACCATCTACGACAAAGAGGCCGACCGCCTCCACGATCCGCTCTCCAAGATGATCGTCTCCACCAACCTCTATCTCAAGATGCCGGCCTCCACCTACGATGGACGGCGTTTCATTGTGGTGATTGAGCCGATGCTTTCGCCGCGAACCATCAATGCTCGTGTCTACGGGACCGATTACGTGGTGGTGGTTTCGCCCGTGGACGGGCAGATTCGCATGACCGACGTGCGGCATACCTATCTGCATTACGTCATCGAGCCGCTTCTCTATGCGCGAACCAATGCCCTGGACCGGACGCATCCGATTCTGAAAGAGGTGCGCGACGCCCCGCTGGAGTTCCGCCTCCGTTCCGACTCCGTGGCGTTGACCATAGAGTGCCTCATCAAGGCCGTCGAGGCGCGCACCCTGGATACAGGCATCCCGGAGTACAAAATCCCCGCCAACGCAGAACGCGCCGATATGCCCCGCTACGAACATGAGCGCCAGATTTACCAGCAAAAGGTGGATGCCGTTAGATTGGCGACTTTGCATCGCGACATGACGCAGGGATTCGTGCTCGCCCAGTATTTCTATGAGCAGTTGCTCCAGTTCGAGAAGGCCCCCGCCAGCCTGCGCGACTCGATCGGCGAGATGGTCTACAGCATGGACGTAGAGCAGCAGACGCATCGCGCCCGCGCCATCGAGTTCGACAAGGAGGCAGACGGCGACGTGCTCTCGCGCAGCAAGCCGCGCAAGCTCACTGGGCTGGACCTGGCCGAGGCGCGGCTATCCGCCGGCGACGCGGCCACCGCCAGCGCCCTGGCGCGGCAGGCTCTGGCCGCGCGCTCCGGCGCGGAACCGGCCAATTTGCTACAAGCCGCCGCCGACACCGCCCGCGCCAACTTCATTCTGGCCAGAGTGGCGATGCTGAACCGCCAGCCCGATGAAGCCATCGAAGATTTTCAGAAGACGTTGGCCATCAGCAAGGAGCCGCGCCTGCTGGCCTGGTCGCATATCTACCTGGGCCGGATGCTGGACCTGAGCTGCAAGCGCGACGAGGCGCTGGCCGAATACAAAGAGGCGCTGGCATCGCGCGACGGGCAACTCGATACCCGACTGGCCGCCGAACGCGGCGTGAAAGCCGCGTATCTGCCCAACGGCCGCAGTTGCGACGAGGATGCCGACGACGACGCTCCCGCGCCAGACAAACCGCAACCGTCCGGGGCGGGAGTTTCAGGACAAACCGGGACGGGCAAGCCACAATAGTCCTCCGCAGCTTTTTATTGTCCTGGAATGACAAAAACATCTCGAAACCTAAGCCCCGGGAGTTTTCAATGAAGCCGTTCGCCCGCTGCCGCGCGCTCCTGTTCGCCATCGTTCTAGCCGGTTCCCTGGCCGGATGCAAAGACAAGACCGACCTTCTTGTCGGCACCTATTCCGTAGAGGAACAGGGGCAACTGCGGGAGTACTACCGCATTCAGGAGATTGGGAGCAAGTTCTTTCTCTCCGACAAGCACTCCGGTCAATGGGGTTCATCGGTGGAAGTGACGCCGGTCAGCACAGAAGAGCTGGCAAGGGTTCTGCGCGCGCCCGTAACCATCGAATTCATCGGTCTTGGAAACGACAATCTCGGACTCTTCCAGGTTCCCAAGGGGTGGAAGTCGGGCGCATTCGTCTGTAACACCGGCTATCTGATTGCCACCGTGCTCGGCCCCCGCGAACTTCACAAGAACTGAATTGCGGTTGACACGCGAGATAGTTACACATATCCTGTGTTGATGAACATCACCCTCTCCATCGACGAGCAGACTGTTGCGCGGGCGCGGGAGAAACTGCGCGCCGTGGGCAAGAGCGTGAACCAGGAGATTCGCGAACACCTTCAGCATCTTGCCGGAGACGACGCGCAACTGGAACGCGACCTGGAGTTTCTTGCGAAAACCTCTGGTATGGGAAAGCCTGAGGCGGGTTGGAAATGGAACCGGGAAGAGATTTACGAAGACCGGCTCAAGTGGCCCCGGAAATGAGCGTCCGAGGCAGGGTTCCGCGAACTTTTCTCGACACCAATGTTCTTGTCTATTCCGACGATCCAAGATACCCTGCCAAACGAGCAACGGCGCTCGACTTGCTGCGGCGTCACCTTCGTTCTCGAACCGGGGTGGTCTCGCTTCAGGTGCTTCAAGAGTACTTCGTTTCGGCCACTGGAAAACTCAAACTCGATTCGGAACTGGCCAGGCAGAGGGTTGCGGTCTTTGCAAACTTCCACGTCGCCGAGCTAACCGTCGGAGACATTCTCGCCGCCATCGACTTACATCGCCTCCACTGCCTCTCTCTTTGGGACACTCTGATCCTTCGCTGTGCGAAGCAGGCGGGCTGCCGCGTGCTGCTCTCCGAAGATATGCAGCATGGACGCATCGTCGATGGCGTCGAGATCGTCAATCCGTTCCTGTAGAACCTTGAAGGCTCCCGGCCGCGGACGCGCCGCGGCGAGTTATCCGAAGATAGATGATCGAATAGCTGCCGGATGGCGGGTTAACTCCGTTTGCTCATGCCCTCCGCCGCGCCGCTTCCTCATACGCCGCCGCATACTCCCGCGCCGGCTGCTCCCAACCGTAGTTCCGCGCCATGCCGTTGAGCATCAGTTGCCGCCAGCCTTGCTTGTCCTCGAAGGCGGCCAAGGCGCGGTCGATGGCGGCAAGCAGGGCATCGGTGCCGAGACCCTCGAATTTGAAGCCGGTGCCGGTTCGCGCGGCGGGGTTCCACTCTTCCACGGTGTCGTCGAGGCCGCCGGTGGCGCGCACCACGGGCACGGCGCCGTATTTGAGCGAGTAAATCTGGTTGAGGCCGCAGGGTTCGTAGCGCGAGGGCATGAGGAAGATATCGGAGCCGGCTTCGATTTTGTGGGCCAGCGCGTCGTCGTAGCGAATCTGCGCGGCAATGCGGTCGGGATGGCGGAAGGCCCAGTCGCGGAAGAATCGCTCGTAGCGCGGCTCGCCGGTGCCCAGCGCCACCACGGCCACCTCTCGTTCGGCAATTTCGGCGGCGATGCGGGCCACCAGGTCGAAACCCTTTTGCGGGGCAAAGCGGGAGACGATGCCCAGCAGCGGCGTGGAATCGGGCAGATTTTCGAGCTTGAAGGCTTGCAGAAGATCGGCGCGGCAGGCCTTCTTGCCGGCAAGGTTCTCCGGCGAGTAGCGCGCGGCCAGATTGGCATCCGCAGCCGGGTTCCACTGGGTGTAATCGACGCCGTTGAGGATGCCGCGCAGGTCGGTGGCGCGCCCGCGCAGTACGCTGTCCAGCTTCTCTCCGAACTCCGGCGTCTGTATCTCTTCGGCATATTTGCGGCTGACGGTGGTGAGAATGTCGGAGTAGACCAGCCCGCCCTTGAGGAAGTTGAAGGTATCGTATTGCTCGATCTTGTCCATGGTAAAGATTTCCCAGGGAAAGAGCAGGCGCTCGGTGGTGGGGGGCGGAAACCATCCCTGGTAGCCGGCATTGTGGATGGTAAGCACCGTCCCGGCGCGGTTCAGCGCGGGGTCGGAAGCGTAGACGGTACGCAGGTAGACGGGAATCAGCGCCGCCTGCCAGTCGTGGACGTGAAAGACTTGCGGCACGCCGAGCTGCTTGGCCGCCTCCAGCACGGCGCGGCAATAGAGGCCGAAGCGCTCCCAATTGTTGGGGTAATCGCCCTCCTTGGTTCCGTAGAGCCCGGGGCGGTCGAATAGCTCCGGGCAATCGACAAAGCGAAACCGCACCCCGGCGCGCTTGCCGCCATCGACGATGCCGACGAAGCGGTTGTAATGCTCGAAAGGGATGGTGAGGGAGCGAACGGGATACTTCCATTCGCCCCGAATGTGGCGCTTGACGCCCTCATAAAGCGGCAGGTAAACGGTGACCTCGTGTCCCAGCTTGACCAGCTGCGGCGGCAGCGCGCCCACCACGTCGGCCAACCCGCCGGTTTTGGCAAACGGAACGCACTCCGAGGAGGCGAAGACGATGTGCATGAAGCTGCTCCCTGGCGGCGTGAAGAAAATCGCCTGAAATACGCGGCCAAAGGGCAAGTCTACTACGCTAAAGCGCGGCTTTGAGGATCTTCCGGTAATGATCGAGCACCTCTCTGCCGCGTTCCGTCAGCTGGCAGATGGTCAGCGGATATTTGCCGCGGAAGCTCTTCTGAATCGCCACATATCCTGCTTCTTCCAGCTTGGACAGATGCGCGGAGAGATTGCCCTGGGTGAGTCCTGTCGTCTGGCGCAAGTACTGGAAGTCGGCTTCCACAACAGCAGCCAGCAGCGCGACGATCATCAGCCGCGCAGGCTCATGGATGATGCGGTCGATCTCAGCGAGTTGCTGAATCTTTGCGCTCATCTTATTCCTCCGCTCCAGCCGGTTGGCGCAGGAAGAGCAGCAAAACGACGCACCCGGAAACAAGAGAAAGCAAGCCGACAAAACCGTACAGGATCGTTAAGCCCATTGTCAGCGAGACTCTGCCGATCGCAAGGAGAATGCCCGTTGCCGCCATCGCCGTGCCGCCGATGAAGTGTCGGGTCCTGCGGCCGATCAAAGCCGCGCCTACTCCGCCGAATATCCCGCATCCCGCCAGCATCCAACCGGCTGGCGAAAACATTCCCCAACAAATCGAATACGGATGCAGCCAGAACATTCTGATAAACCAACAAGATACGACTGCACCGACGGCCCCAGCGACAAAACCCGAAACGATTGTTAGGCGGATCAGTTTCCGGTTGACCGGTTTCAGTTTCACGTAACCTAGCTTCTCGATCAAAAACCGCTGGCGCACCTGCTTGATTGCCCACCGTGACCCGATAGGCAACGTTATCAGCAACAGCAGCAGCACCAGCCACAGGCCCAAGAGGAACGGCTTCTGGATAGGCGAACGGTGCTGGAGCGGGAATGCCATCGGCAAGGCGTTGAGGCCAGCAAGCACAAGACAATACACCCCAGCCGCGATCTCCGCCAATCCATCGCGGGAATGCGCCTTCCACATGAGGCGGTTGACAATTGCATCTGGACTTTCATGGGCGATGTTGCTCGAAATGTCGTTCATATTTCCTCGCAGACTTGTTTGTATTGCAAACCACATTGAGACCATATTGCTCTACTTTCCGTTGGGTGTCAAGGGGTTTTATCAAGATTTTTGGGGTAATTTTATGCGACAAGCGAGAATCTTCGTCCAATAGAGAGGGAGGATGAATCTTGTCTTGGCGGCGGCGGTTTCAGGGCTAAACGCTTCAAGCTGCGCTCCGTGCCGATCCATCCCTTATGCTGTTGAGCAGAGAGGTTGCCACCATGCAAAAGCGCGCGTCCATCTCCATCGGTTGTATTCAACTCGCCATGCTAGCGACGGTTTTCGCGGCACTGACCCTGGTTTCGAGCGTCTACGCCCAAAGTACGCCCCCGCCCCCGCAGCCGGATCAGACCGCGCCCGACTCCGGCGGACCCGGCGCCGACTCCGGGGCCATCGCGCTGCCCAAAAAGAAAGCGCCGGAAGAGGCGCCGCCGCCCGCCCCGGCCGCGCCCAAGATCAAGAATCCCGAAGGGATGCCCAGCGCGTCGCTGCGCATCGAGGTACCTGAAGTGACGGTGGATGCGGGCGTAATCCTCGAAAAGACCGGCCAGTTCGTGCCCAACCTCAAGCCCGGCAACTTCCGCGTCTACGAGGACGGAGTCGAGCAGAAGATCAGTGGATTCAAGCGCGTCGAGGCGCCCATCACCGCCCTGCTGCTGTGCGAGTTCGCCGCCAACAGTTACTACAAGATCAACGATATGCGCAACGCGGCCTTCTCCTTTGCGCAGCAGATGCGCCCCCAGGACAACGTGGCCCTCATGACCTTCGACATGAAGACGCAGATCGTCTCCGACTTTACCCAGGACAAACAGCAGATTCTACAATCCATCGACTCGCTGCGCATCCCCGGCTTCAGCGAGACCAATCTCTTCGACGCGGTTTACGAGGGGCTGGACCGGCTGGACCGCGTCGAGGGACACAAGTACCTCATCGTGATCGCCTCGGGGCGCGACAGCTTCTCCAAACTCACCCTCGACAAGATATTGAAGAAGGTCAAGTCCACGCGCGACGTGACCATCTTTACCATCTCGACCGGAGGAGCCATCCGCGCCATGACCGAAGGCGGGGGAGGCATGAGAGGTTCCATCCGCGATCTGGACAATCTTCAAGCCGACAACGAGATGAAGACCTTTGCCTCGCTCACCGGCGGCAAGTGGTACTCGTTCCGCTTCATGGCTGAACTGCCCGACATTTTCTCGTCGATCAACCAAAGCATCCGCCCTAAATATCAGTTGATCTACCGCCCCATCAACGCCAAGCAGGATGGAACTTACCGCAAGCTGCGCGTGGAACTTGTGGACGAGGAAGGCAAGCCGCTGCAGATTCAGGACGAAAAGCACAAGCCGCTCAAATACGACGTAATCGCCCGCGACGGATACCGCGCCCGGCAGGAAGTTGAATAGCGGCAACAAACACCGGCACCGCCGAGGAAGGGCGCACCGGCCCGCACGGCAACCCGCTAACCCTTGATGGCCGCGGCGCCGGCCCCAATCTCCGTGGCGGTTTCGCCGAACCAGGACAGGATTGGGCAGCGAATGTTGCCCGCTATGTAAGTGAAGAGCGGGCTATCGGTGCGAAGCCCGCCTCTGTACCAATCCTCGACGATATGAGCCTGTTGCTCGACGTTGTACTCGCCCCACAGGTCGCCCGGCTTGTATGCGTATGCCGAGCAGCCGGCCAGTTTGCACAGTCCCTGCTGGATGGCCGAGTCCGCCACATAACCCCAGCTAATCAGATGGTTCATGCCCTGCCAAACATGACATAGCTCGTGAATGAGGGTTGCGCGCATCTCCGAATCGGCGGTGCTGGCATATCCCATAGGCCCCAGATGCAATACGAACCCGCCATTTCCGGCAGGCTCAGTCCATTTGCGGTTGTCAAATCCTAAATCGTCCGCAACGATCACAAGGCTGTAGTTGATGGTTTTCAGATAAACGCGCGTCGCGTCGTCTTTTTCTTCCTGAGTGAGAGGCCGGTGCTTCGCGGTCAAATAATCCCAAATCAAACTCATGGATCGCCTCCTGGGGAAATGCCGTCTCAGTTATACATAGGCCCAGGGAAGCCGTCAATGCAAAAGAGGAGTTTGCCGGTAACGCTCGGATTTTTCAGCTGCGCGCGGTGGATTGACCGACCGGATACAGCCAACCCACTCGCGAGTCATTCAGCCACGGATCGGCCTCCGGCCTATTGGAACTGATGGGCGAAGTCGATGAGGTAGTAGACGACCACGAACAGCGTCGAAGCCGCCACCAATCCTTTGGCCGCCCACAGCAGCGGCCGCATCTTGTTGGCTCTTTCCACAATGACAGCTTGGGCATTCTTCCGGTTGTCGAACGACTCGTCCAGGAACAACTGGTCTTCCTCGTCGCGTTCAATGCTGGACCTGAACAGATAGAGCGCCGCCAGCAAGAGAACCAACACGCCCCATACCGACCACATGACAGGCACTATCGTCATACTCCACCTCCAAGAAAGATTCCGGTTCCAGATGCCGGCGGGGCCGTAGCGGGAATCGCGGTCTCGTGAGTAGAGGAGCCGTTTGGCCGTCCATTATAACTTGAAAACGAGTCGATCAGGGAGACAAAAGATGGAGAAAGATGGCGGCAGGCGGCAAAATTGCGACTTTCCGGCCGCTGTTTGCATCCAAAATAAGGATAATGAGGCAGTGGGCTTGTGTCCCTGCCCGCGGAGCGGTACAGTTGGTGGTAACGCACGTATCTCAACCTTTGGGAGATCTCATGGCCACAGCAACCGTTGCACCCACGCACACGCAGGAAACCGCCAAGAAGACGCCCCTCACCCTTAGCCCGCCGGCCATCGCCAAGGTGCGCGAGATCATGGCCACCCAAGACCCTCTTCCCGCGGGACTGCGCATCGGTGTGGTGGGCGGGGGATGTTCGGGCTTCCAGTACTCGATGGCCTTCGAGAACCAGAGCGGAATGATGGACAAAGTCTTCAGCTTCGAGGATATCAAGGTCTTCGTGGATGCCACGTCGCTGATGTACCTGAATGGCTGCACGGTCGATTACGTGGAGACGCTGGAGGCGGCGGGCTTCAAGTTCGACAATCCCCAGGTGAAGAGCACCTGCGGATGCGGATCGTCGTTCAGCGTATAGGAGCCGGAGTTTCAGTCCGTTTCGCTTCGCTTGTAGAGAGCCGGGACAATCGTGCGGCCCATTGCCTTTGAGACAATGGGCCGCATGATCGATGAGCCTGAAGCAGGATTTACCGAAGCGCCTCATTGACGCTGTCGATCAGTTTCTTCCAATGGATGCGCTCGTCCTCGGTCAAGTCTTGAGCTTCATGGGTGCGCGTCCAACGGAGAAAGGCTTTGGCAAGTTTGTATTTGGTGAAGCCTTCTATCTCGTCCTCAAAGACTTGGAGAATGGGAAGATCGGGGCGCGCGGCGGCGGCCGCGGCGATGTCCCAGCGCAGGGTGCTCTTGGCGGCATGGACCAGCGTGGTTCTGAGCAGATCCTCAATGCGAGTATCCTTCACCGCGCCCTCGTAGGCATCCCTGGCGCGCAGGATGGCCTTGTTGCCCAGGGTATGGACCAGCGCTTTCTGCCGCGCGGCCAGTTCACTGGCGGCATCGGAGTCCAGCAGCGCGGCGACTTTCGTCTTCTGGGCGTGAAGGATGGTGGCGAAGTAGACGACCTTGCCGGCGCCGCCCGCCGGAATCACGGCAATCTCCCGGTTCAGATCGACGATTCCCGCCTCGCGTAGCAACTCGGAGACTGCGTCCAGATACCAATAGTCGGTCAGTTCCTCGACGATCAGGTTGCGGCGATCGGTGAAGAGGGTCTGCGCCAGCTCGTAGCCGAGGGCCTCTTGCAGCGGCAGCAGCGCGGCAGGGTCGGAAGCGGTGGCGGTGGAATACACCTTGGTGCCGATCTTCCTGTCCGGCAGTTCTACCACTCGCACCAGGTCCAATTCATTGGGACCGACCAGGAAAGGCGAGTGGGTGGTGTAGAGGGTTTGATTGGATTCTGCAAGCCGTGAGATGGCCTCACGGAAGTCGCGCTGTTTCAGCCCGTGCAGGCTGGTGCCCGGCTCGTCGAGCAGCAGAATCGCGTTTTTGTGCCTTCCGGCCGCCTCGGCGAAGAAGACGATGAAGAATGAAACCAGCCACTGAAATCCCTCGGATCGCTGATCCAGCTCGATCTCGACGCCCAGCTCGTCCTCGACCACAACTTTCAAGTACTGCTGGTCGGCGATGACCCGCAGCCGCTCGGCCTCGCCGCGGGTGGGGTCGGGATACCAGACGGCGCGCACCTCCTCGCTGAGCTTGGCGCTGCCGGTGTTGAGCTGATAGGCGCGATGGTCGAGCTGATTGCGATAGGCCAGCAGCGCCGCTGCATCGTCGCGGGACGGCTCGGCGGCCTTGCCCAAGTCGGAGAGTTCTCGGGCGCTGAAGCCGAGCAGTTGCAGGAGGCACTTGTTGCCGTAGTCGTACGCTCCGTCGTCGAGCAGGCCGGACTCCAGCCGCTCGGCCAGATGTTCAAGATGGATCAACGGCTTGACGCGGAAGTAGCTTCCGAACAAGACGAAGACCGGAACCCTCTGGCTAAGAATGGCCATGGCCTGCATCCGGCGCTCCGCGATTCCGACGGCCTCGCGCAGCCTCTCGGCGCGCGCCAATTCGGTCTGATTTTCCGGATCGATTTGGGGCAGGATACGGTTGAGCCAGCCGGTCAGCTTGATGGCCAGTTCCCCGTCAACCGGGTCTATCTCCGACCAGCCTTCAACGATGGCTTCCAGCTCCTCGCTGGCCGGCGACGACGCGGGCGGGTCGGGCAGTTGCTCCGACAAACGCGCATCGACATACGCGGCGAGGCGGGCGAGATCCTTGGCGATGGCGCCGTAAATGGTCTCCGAGGCGCCGCCTTCGAGATGATGCCAGGCGGCGTTGTCGAGCTTGCGCCCCAGAACATAGACCACATCGCGGAACTCGGCCGGAACCGCGTCACGGTCCTCTTGATCGAGTTCGAATTTGCCCACCACCACCGTCACGTCCTCGGCACGAATCTTGCCCAGCGTGAAGTCGGAATACTCGGATCGGGGATAGTCCCGAAGAGTATCGAAGTTCCTCACGGAAAGCGGTGGATTCAGTTGTTGGAGGGCCTGCAGTATCGCGGTTTTGCCCGCTTCATTGGGGCCGACCAGAATAGTCTTGCCGTCTTCAACGTCGAACCAGCCCGTATCGCGGATGCTCCTGTATTTAGCGACCCGCGCCTTCTTCAATCGCATTTCCCTGCCTCCGTTCCTGCCATTGCAGCGTCGCTGCCAGCCCCAATTCGGGCGGAAGGGCCGCTCAGCTCGGCTGAGGAGCAGCGCCCCGATCGATTGCAAATGGCCGTATCAGCACTATCCTTACACAATTGCCTGACTTTTGGCCCAATTTCTCATTTTTCTGCCCGCTGCCGGGCGCAAAACAGTCGTCCCACGCACCCGGCCCACAGATTTTGACGGAAAATCGCCTTGCCCTCGGTTTCGGCCGAATTCACCGTAGATCGAGCAGCCGATTTGGTCTAAGATATTCGCATGGGCCGCTCCGTATTCATCACGACTCCGATCCCCAGTCTCGAAGAGGTAGGCAAGAGGCTGAAGATGAGCAAGGCGCGCCAAAAGCGGCTGATTGAAATTGTACGGGGCAGCGGGCGCGGTGAATTGCCGGAGGATCGCCGCGATGCGTCGGGTTCTCTCGATGTACGCTTTCGCAAAGGAAGCGGCGCAACGAAGGATTCCGCGCACAGCGAGAAGAGCAAGTGTAGCACCGCCAGTTAGTCCAGATGCCGTATTCGCCAACATCCCCTACGACCAAAGCTTTCGCCGCCTTTTTCTTGCGTGCATCGTTGGCTTGACTCAGCTTGGTCTTGAACCGCGCGCTACCCTCGGAATCCCCGGAGGCGAACGCAGACTGGATCGGATATTGGCGCTCATACAGAGTTGCCGATACCCGATTCACAATCTATCGAGGATTCAGTTGGATGGGACCCCGCCTTGCACCCCGCGCTTCGATTTCCTCAACGACGGCCCCCCGCTTTCCCCTCTGCTGCCCCACCCCCTACAATGAGAGACGGAAGTTCAACCATCGAGGAAAACCATGCCGCTCTCCGGAGAAGCGATTCGCCTGATGAACTACATTGACGATGTGGCCGTGACCCTGCGCCGGGTGTTGGCCACCATTCCCACGCTCACCGCCGAGGAGCGCGCACGGGTCGCCGATCACCTGCTCCAAGCCAAGCCCAACGCCGAGGATGTGGCGAAGGCTTTGGCGGCCGAATAAATCCACTTGGATCAAACAGTTGCGATTATCGGAGCCGGTTCGCTGGGACGCTGGCTGGCCGCGAATGCGGCGTACGCCGGATACCGGGTTCTGCTTGAGGACGTGATGCCCGCCCATTTGCATTGCGCCCGGGAGTTGCTCGGCCGCGAACTCATGCCACGCACCCAGGGTTGCGATTCCGGCGCGGCCCGGTCGAGCGTGGCCTTTGTCTCCACCATCGAGGAGGCCGTCCGCGACGCCGATCTGGTCATCGACTGCGTCCCCGATGAACTGGAATCGAAGCTGGAAATCCTCTGGCTTCTGGACCGCATGGCGCCGCCGCGCACCGTGCTCGCCACCCCCACCACCCGGCTATCCATTGCGGATTTGGCCAGTTGCACCTACCGGCCCGGCCAGTGCGTGGCCATCGCCGCCGAAGCCAGCGCACTGACCGCTGGCACCGGTGAAATGCTGCTGCTCCGCACCTGCGCTCAGACGACTGCCGCGACGGTTGCGCTGGTTGCCGATTTTTGCAGGCGACTGGGCTTCATCCCCAGCTTCGAAGCCGATCCCGCCCAACAGCCATGAATCGTTCGATGAAGAGTTCGCGTCAAGAACGACATTCGCGCTTTTCGACTTTACTCGAACTTCTAAGCTATTGCGTCCGTTCATCTGAATGTTGAACCGCGACGGCCTTCACGCGGAATTCTCCGTGGGCGGCGGGAAGGCACAGATTGCCGTTATTCGCCATCCCACGACCAGCGGGTTGAATGAGGATAAACACGGGGTAGATTCTTGGTGAAGAAGCTACCCCGTTGCGATGGAGTTGCCGGCGAGGCCGCTTGCACTGCGGGGGGCGCTGGATGCCGCCAAACAACTAGTGATATGACTATATAAGTAGAGGCTCCCATGGCTTGGCAGGTCTACGGCGCAGCGGAAGAACAAGCCTCACGGAGCGGTCTTGGCGTGGTTCGATTCAGCGTTCGCGCAGGATATTGCAATTCCGGCCTCCGCGATCGGCGAGCTGCAAGAGGGAGTCGAACCGACACGACGACAGACCCGCAAAAGGCCGCTGAAATTAAGCGCTGGATCGATGGCGTCATGTTTGCGTAAGTTGTAGTTCCGATCGCTGGCGATACTGTTCGGGAGTGGATTCGAATGACGGTTGGCAAATCTCCCGGTGTGTCCGAAGATGCCACGATTGCCGCCACGGCTCGACTCCACCGTTCCATTATTGTCGGTCGCAACGTAAGAGATTTCGAGGGCCTCGGCGTGGATGTATTCAATCCTTTCTCCACCGCTTCGGGAGGAGAAGGTTGACGGAACTTCGACTGCCTCGCATTGGGGTACTGGCGATTCAGGGCGACTACGCCGCACACGCTGAGGCTCTGGCGGAGGCGGGAGCCGCGCCGGTGGAGGTGCGCAAGCCGCAGGAATTGGCAGACTTGGATGGGCTGATTCTTCCCGGCGGCGAATCGACCACTATGCTGCGCTTCCTGGAGAAACTCCGCTTCTTCGACCTTTTGGTTGAGTTTTGTGGGATCAAGCCTGTCTTCGGCACCTGCGCGGGGGCGATTCTTTTGGCGCGAGAGGTTCTGAACCCGGCGCAACGCAGCCTTGGGGCGCTGGACGCGGTGGTGGAGCGCAACGCCTACGGCCGCCAGATCGATTCGGCGATCGTGACGGCGGAGACTGGGCTGGCCGGGGGACCGCTGGAGATGGTCTTCATTCGCGCGCCTCGGATCGTGGCGACCGGTGCCGGGGTGGAGGTTCTGGCGCGACGCGAGGGGTTCCCGGTTCTGGTCCGGCAAGGGGGGGTGATGGCGGCCACGTTTCATCCCGAACTCTCCTCGGACCGGCGGATTCATAAGCTGTTTGTGGAGAGTGCCGCGGCGGCCGGAACTTGAGCGATTTTCACGCCCAGACGGGCGTAGCATTCCCAGGATGGTCCGTGGACTGGGCCGCCTCCGAGTCTCCGAGCAATTGCGGCAGTCTGAGTGATTCGCGGCGCGACCAATCCGATAATGGGAGTAATCTCAGTCACACGGAGGCCGACCATTCCTACCACTTTTACGTTCGCGCCTGCGGAGACGGAACCGAAAGAACCGGGAATCGGCGGCAAACCTCCTGTTGACCGTCGTCCGACCGGCGGGAGTGGCGGGGGCGGCGGCGACGACGATTGCAACGGCGATCGCCGAGGGCCTGGGGAGCTGCTGCAACGCATCCGGCGGCGCGTGTTTTCCGTTTTGGCGGCCGATATTCTATTCTTTGCGGTGCTGGTGGCCATCTTCTTTGCCCGGCGGGCAGGCGCGCCGATGGATGCCGGAGCGCGTGGTACGAACGGCGACTGGCGGCGGTTGCTGCCACCGCACATTGTCTACTTGAATACAGTATGGCTGCTTCTGAGCAGCCTGACCATGGAAATGGCCCGGCGCAATATCTTCCGCGAGATCGACGCACTGGAGGAGTGGCTGGGGCTGGGACATCCGGCGCTTCGCCGCTGCCTGCCGTGGTTGGGGGCGACGCTGGCGCTGGGGGCGCTATTTCTCGCCGGTCAGAGCATGGCATGGCGGCAGTTGGGTGCGCGGGGAGAGGTCATCGGCCAAGCAGCGATCCCGGACGGATATTTCTATCTCATCACTGGCCTCCATGCCGCGCATCTGCTACTAGGGGCGCTGGCGATCATGGTGTGCATGACGGCGCTCGGTCTGCTCAGGCGCATCGAGCTCAGGCAGATTGCGGTGGACGCAGTCGCCTGGTTCTGGCAGACCATGTGCGGCGTTTGGCTGCTGCTTTTTGCGGCGCTGGCGCTGGGGCAGTAGAGGCTTGCAATTACTCAAGATCGGAGCGTAAACGCAAGGCGGAAAAAACCCCCGACGGCGGCCGTTTGGGAGGACCGTCGCCGGGGAAGCCCCGTGTGACTGGCCGGCATTTGCAACCGGCATCCTTGAGAAGCCCCTCTGCGGAGGGCTACGCTTTTTGAGGAAAGAAAAACGAGCGGCAGCGTTCCGAGAAGGTGGGCACGAACGGGCACTCGAAGTAGACCTGACGGTTCAGCGCCATCAACAACTGAACGGCTTGAATCTGGGAGTCGTGAGTGGAGAGATGTCCGCCGCGATGCACGAATTCATCGGTCAGGTACTCAATGGCGTGGCCCAGAACCTCCAGCGCGCGGCCCGCTTGCGGGTCGATGAGACGGCGACGGTTGCGGGGCGCGCGAACGGCCGAAGCGGGGGCTGGAATCGGAAAGCCGGTAATTGTGGAAGCTGCCATGCGTATTATCCTCACCCTGTTCTTCGGCATCTTGGGTGGGGAATTCAGATTACCGGCGTACTGTGTTTCAGAATGAGCCAAGCGGCTGCGACCTTCCGCATTGGGACGCTTCGCGATCGGCCGGACGCGGCGCGGCTTTGCCTTGACGGAACGCTGCTGAATACCTAATCTCAAACCAGCATCCGTCCGCTCGGAGCCGTCTACAGTTTCGTTGCGTGGGATGCGGCTATCGAGAATTTTCGGATGGGGCGGCCATGATTCCCTACTATTGGCAATATCTTCCGTTGTTGATGCAGATCGTCGCCGCGTTTGGGCTGGGGCTGGGCATCGTGGCGGCCTCGTGGTTCGTGGGGCGGCACCGCAATACGGCGGTAAAGCTGGCCGCCTACGAGTGCGGCATCGAGGCGGTGGGCGACGCGCGGCGGCGCTTCAGCGTTCGCTTTTATATGGTCGCGGTGCTGTTCATTCTCTTCGACGTGGAGACGGTCTTCATGATGCCCTGGGCGGTGATCTACCGCAAGCTGCCGGCAATCACCGGGTCGCGGCTCTTCGGCTTCTGGGAGATGCTGGTTTATCTGGGCTTTGTGGCCGTGGGACTGTTTTACATTGTGCGCAAGGGCATCCTGAACTGGAGCCGGGACAAGGCGGACCTATAGTGAGCGCGACTTTAATCGGCAAGGCCGCAGTGCTGGCGGGACTGCCCGATCATCCGGCGGTGCAGGCGTTGCTGGCCTGGAACGCGGAGGCGCTGGACGATGCCAACTTCGACCGGGGCGAGCTGACGCTGACCGTTCCCGCCGGGCAGATTCGTGGCGCGGCGGCGGCGATGCAGGCGGCTGGCTACAACTTCTTCGAGGATATGACGGCGGTCGACTGGTTTCCTTCCTCGCCGCGCTTCCAATTGAGCTATCACCTTCTTTCCCACGCGCTGAAGGAGCGTATCCGGCTGCGGGCGCTGGTGGAGTCTTCGAGCGCTTCGGTTGAATCCATTACCGCAGTCTGGCCCGCAGCGAACTACTACGAACGCGAGGTCTTCGATCTCTTCGGCATCGCCTTCGAGGGGCATCCGAATCTGCGCCGCATCCTCATGCCCGACGACTGGCAGGGACATCCGTTGCGCAAGGACTATCCGGTGGAGGGGTACAGATGACGGAGACCATCGGAACGCCCATTCTGGAAGCTCCGCCGGCCGTGGGCGCGGCGGACCAGCACATGGTGCTGAATATGGGGCCGCAGCACCCCTCCACGCACGGGGTTCTCCGCCTGGTGCTGGAGATCGACGGCGAGATCGTCGTGCGCCTCTACCCGGAGATCGGCTACCTGCATACCGGCATCGAGAAGACCTGCGAGGCGAAGTTTTACCAGCAAGTTATCCCTCTCACCGACCGCATCGACTATCTCAGCCCCATGGCCAACAATCTTTGTTATTGCCTGGCGGTGGAAAAGCTGCTGGCGCTGGGGATTCCCGAAAAGGCGCAATGGATCAGGGTGTTGCTGAGCGAGTTGACCCGGCTGAACTCGCATCTGGTCTGGCTCGGCACCCACGCCATGGATATTGGCGCGCTCACCGTCTTCCTCTATACCTTCCGCGAACGCGAGGATATTCTGCGGCTCTTCGAGGCCGTTTCCGGGCAGCGCATGATGACCAGCTACTTCCGCATCGGCGGGCTTTCGATGGAGCCGCCGCTGGACTTCTTCGACCGTGTGCAGGCCTTTATCAAGACTTTTCCGGAAAAGATCGACGAGTACGAGAACCTGCTCACCGGCAATCCGATCTTTCGCAACCGGCTCAAGGGTGTCGGCTATCTCTCGGCGGCGGATGCGGTTGCGCTGGGCGTGACGGGGCCGAATATGCGCGGTTCAGGCGTGGACTTCGACCTGCGCCGCGACATGCCGTATTCGAGTTACGAGAAGTTTCAGTTCCGGGTGCCGGTCTCGCCGGACGGCGATTGCTGGGCGCGGTATGCGCTGCGGCTCGCCGAGATGCGGGAGAGCGTGAAGATCGTCCAGCAGGCGCTGGACGGAATGCCGGAGGGCGCGATCAAGGCCGACGCGCCCAAGATCGTTCTGCCCGACCGCGAGAAGATGAAGACGCAGATGGAGGCGCTCATCCATCACTTCAAGATTGTGACCGAAGGCTTCGCGGTTCCGGCGGGCGAGGTCTATCAGGGGATCGAAAGCCCGCGCGGGCAGATGGGCTATTACGTCGTCAGCGACGGCACAGCCAAACCGTATCGCGTCCACATGCGCAATCCGTCGTTTGCCACCTTGCAGGCGCTCGAAACCATGTGCCAGGGGCGGATGCTGGCCGATGTGGTGGCCGTGATCGGGTCGATTGATATTGTGCTGGGGGAGATCGACCGGTAGGGACAGTTTTCAGTTGTCAGTTTTCAGTTGTCAGTTTTCAGTGGGCAGTTTTCAGTTGTCAGTTTTCAGTTGTCAGTTTTCAGTGGGCAGTTTTCAGTGGGCAGTTTTCAGTGGGCAGTTTTCAGTTGTCAGTTTTCAGTTG